>NZ_KB895710.1:0-83798 GCF_000374965.1 Bacillus sp. 95MFCvi2.1
ATGTATAGCGTTTTTCAAAAGCATTTTCACCTAAGGATTCATATTGTTTAATCCACTGATAGAGCATACTGGGGTGAACATCAATAGATTTAGCAATTGTTTTTCCACCTTCAGTCCCCTCTAAATATCGTCTTATCGCTCGTATTTTTTCTTTTGAAGAAAATTTAGCCATAAAAAAGTGCACCTCCGATTGTTAGACTGTGTCTAACAATCGGGGTGCACTTCATTTGGATCGGCTTTTTTCGTTCTTATAGCACTTATTAAAAAAGGATGATAACGAAAGCGAACGCTATCTTTATCATCCTTTTTTATCTTATTCTTATATATAAAATAAAGTTTATTTATCCTCTTGTTTCTCCACATACACATAAGCATCTTTAGGATTTTTATGTACATCACTTTGTGTATTCTCCGCAAGCTGACCAGCATTTAGCAAAGAAAAGATGATGAGCGCTTCTAGTGACATTTTCTTTTACCACTCCTTTCTTTTATCTTATACATATATCATACTCCTCACCTGTGATTTCCGTATGAACATAGAAAGAAGATTAAAACAAAAAGGCTTTGAGGAGTATGTCTCCCCAAAGCCTTTTTTATAAACCTGTATTGATTAGTAACGAATTAAGAAATATTTCTTTTTACCGCGGCGGATAATTGTAAATTTACCTTCAATGCGGTCTTTTTCTGTTACAACATAATCTAATGCTTGTGTACGCTCACCGTTTACGTAAATTGCACCATTTGTTACATCTTCACGCGCTTGGCGTTTTGATGGTGAAATTTTGCTTTCAACAAGCAAGTCGATTAATACTGTATCTTCTGCACTGCGTTCTACAGATGGTACATCTTTGAAACCTTGCTCAATTTCGTTTGCAGTTAGTTCAGCTACAGAACCGCTAAATAATGCTGCAGAAATTTTAATTGCTTGCTCTAATGCTTCAGCGCCATGAACAAGTTTTGTCATTTCAGAAGCTAGTGCTTTTTGTGCTGCACGTTTTTCTGGCGCTTCAGATACTTGTTTTTCTAGCTCAAGAATTTCTTCATGAGATAAGAATGTGAAGTATTTTAAGTATTTTACAACATCGCGGTCGTCTGTGTTGATCCAGAATTGGTAGAACTCGTAAGGAGTTGTTTTCTCTGGATCCAACCAAATTGCGCCGCCTTCTGTTTTACCAAACTTCGTACCATCAGATTTCGTAACAAGTGGAATTGTTAAACCGAATGCTTTCGCATCTTCTTCTGATTTACGAATTAATTCAAGACCAGCTGTAATGTTACCCCATTGGTCACTACCACCGATTTGCAGGCGGCAACCTTGTTGTTGGTATAGATTTAAGAAGTCGTATGATTGTAAAATCATGTAACTAAATTCAGTAAATGAAATACCAGTCTCTAAACGAGATGCTACTGTATCTTTTGCTAACATGTAGTTTAAACCGAAGTTTTTACCGATGTCACGTAAGAATGTAATTACATCTAAGTTACCAAGCCAATCATAGTTATTAGCCATTGTTGCTGGGTTTTCTACATTTTCAAACTCTAAGAAGTTTGAAAGCTGATTTTTAATACTTTCCGTGTAGTAAGCAACTGTATCTTTCGTATTTAATGTACGCTCTGCTTTTTTACCACTTGGGTCACCGATCATACCAGTACCGCCACCAACAAGTGCGATTGGTTGATGACCAGCTAATTGGAAACGACGTAGCATTAATACTGGTAACATATGACCAATGTGTAAGCTATCTGCTGTCGGATCAAAACCACAGTATAATTTAACGCTTTCTTTTTCTAATAATTGTTGTAAACCTTCAGCATCTGTTTGCTGATTAATTAGTCCGCGAAATTCAAGATCTTGTAAAATACCCATATCCTACATACTCTCCTTTAAATTAATCGAGCGCGAAATTTGAAAACATAAAAAAATCGCCCCTCAAATAAGGGACGATTTTGATTATCGCGTTACCACCCTAGTTGCAGGCAAAAGCCTACCACCTCATTCACATAACGGCTCAGCACCGTCTTTTCCCTTTTGAATACGATTCAATCGAAAAAAGATGCTCTAGGGGCGTAATTCGCGATCATCTATGTGCTGATTTTCACCGACCATCAGCTCTCTAAAACAGGGAAATGATCACTACTTCTCCCTTTCCACGCTCAATTATTTATATACTTTTCTTTATATCATTATTTGCTAGTGTGTGTCAAATCGAAGAAAATGGTATATACGAACTGCCTAAGTTTTTTCGTGCTATGCTAATGAAAAGTTAAAAAGAGGTGTTACAGTTCGACTCTCTTGCTGTAATTTCCGATTTGACAGAAAATGAGAAACCTATATATAATGAATTTGATTGAACGTTCAAATTTTAAATTGATTAGTCAATTTTTTAGGGGGGATTTTGATGGAAAATAAACAATCATTTATAGCAGAAGCTCGAAGAGAACAAATCATTACTGCAGCTATTAAAGTTTTAAAGGAAATCGGGTACGTAAGCACAAGTTTGTCCAAAATAGCGAAAAAAGCAAATATAAGTACAGGGCTCATTTCTTATCATTTCTCTGGCAAAGAAGATTTAATGAACAACACACTAATATATTTAGTTGAACAAGAATGGTCATATATTCATGAACGAGTTGTAAAGAAGCAAACATTTACAGAAAAATTAACTACATTTAT
The DNA here is from genome assembly GCF_000374965.1 of Bacillus sp. 95MFCvi2.1. NCBI lineage: Bacteria > Bacillati > Bacillota > Bacilli > Caryophanales > Bacillaceae > Bacillus > Bacillus sp. 95MFCvi2.1. Next base: position 2,675 of record NZ_KB895710.1, read on the forward strand.
AGAAGCGAGTTTAGCTTATCAAATTACAAACCGAACAAATAATATCGCTTTAGTTGAAATCATTTTTAATGCCCGTACACCAGATCACATCCCTTATTATTTATTAGAAGACGACGAAGATTTAAAGAATAGCTTACTGCAAAACATTCTTCTACAAGGGCAAGAATCAAAAGAATTTAAAGACTTTCATCCCCAAGTGATTGCAACCGTTATTCAAGGAGCAATATCAGAATCGCTGTTATCACCTCAAAAACAACTAAGTTTAGAAAATTTTAGTGCAGAACTTATTAAAACCATATTGGAAATGGTGAAGTGATAAGAATAGAAAAATTCAAATCACCTCAAAAAATGAAGATACACATTAATAAAAAATGAAAGGTATGAAATTATGAGAGATAACAAAACCGTTATTGGACTTAGTAAGTTCGAAAAAACACTTGTCATTTTCATTCCAATTATATTAGGTGGTTTGGTTGGATGGTTCATTCCAGTCATTGCAAATTGGATATTAAAACTTCCTGTAGTTCCAATGGAAAAGTTATTCCTATTCATCACATCCTTTAACAGTCTATGGGTTTCAATTGTTGCTTCCATTATCGGCATTATTATTGGTATGTTATTAACATTGACGATTTTTGATGAAAGTCTTGAAGTTACAATTTCTTATACTAGCTTGCAATTAAAATTAGGAGATACAGTAAATACCCTTGAAAAATCGAGCATTTCAACAATTTATATGGAAGATAAGCAATTTATTATCCTTGGAAAAAATGGTAATGAATTATACAGAGCCGTTATTGAAACAAAAAAAGGTACAGTTCGAGAAGCACTTCATAATTACCACTATCCTTGGGAAGAGAAAGATCCTTTTCACATTGAATACCAAAGATGGGCTTTAGGACATCCCGATTTCCCTGAAAAAATTAATGCATTACTACATGCTAGGGAACTCGCACTAAAAGAGAAAAAAGCGGATACTGCTAAATACCTCCGAGAAGATTTAGCTAAATTAGGAGTTGTTATTAGAGATGAAAAAAATGGTCAGTATGTCCGACTCATTAAAGATGCTAGCGATGAAGGCTAATGCAAAACAGTCGATTCCTTATCATATATATGGAATCGACTGTTTTTACTTATCTTACTGTATTCGCGCTTTACCGACACACTCTCGCATATTCTAATTAAAGACTTGTAATAAATATTGTAAGCAAAGAAAGCCCCATCCCCCCCACTAATAACGACATATGAAAAGCAATCGATAAATCATTTCCAATCGTTGCTTCCACAGGATCTTTTGCTGGAGAGGCAAGAAAACGCAGCAATCGTTCAAAACGATTTACTTTCTCTGAAAAATCTGGGACAGCCACATGATCGCCATCTAAATACTGTTTCAATTTATACTCTTTCTCAAAGGGATTTTCGTTCAATTTCATCCACCTCCAGCAATTGTTTCAATTTCTTAATGCCGTTATGAAGCCTAGATTTCACCGTTCCTACAGGAATATTAAGCACCTCTGCAATTTCCTTTTGCGGCATATCATGATAATAAGAAAGAATAAGGACAGCCCGCTGATCTTGAGGAACTTTCAAAATTGCCTCTCTTACGGTGAGCCGGTCTTCTTGTGAAAACTCCTTCTCCTGAATCGGTACTAAAAACGGTAAAAGAGAGCACCACTTTTTTCTTCGATTCAATTTATTAATCATAAGGCGATAACCGATTTGAAACAAATACGTTTTAATTTTCCCCTTTTCAATCTCATACATATGCTTCTTACGTTCTAACGATAAAAACGTATCTTGAACGAGATCTATACTCAATTGCTCATCACGGTTAAATCGATACAAAAATTTATATAGCGCTGGTTTGATCAAAACATATAGTTTTTCTCCAGCCTGCTTATCTCCATTTTGATACGCAAGCATGAGCTCTTCCTCACTCCCAATCTGCGCCATGTTTTTTAATCTCCTTTATTCCTTTTAACGTTAAAGAGATTCGGCTAACTAAATAAATACTTGCGACTAATGTCCAAACCTGCGCTTGATTCGTAAAAAACTGTACATATGGATTTTGAATTGTTAATCCGCTTAAAACTAAAAAATTAAGTACCTGTACACATAGACAAGCATATGCCGCAATACAGGCAGAGATTGTATCAAATACATTCCAGCGAAAGTAAACTTTTGTTTTTGTAAAATCAATTTTACTCCCCTTTTTTCTCACAATATATTTCTTATCAAAAGGAATAATGATAGAAAACATAACAATCATTATTATCCCGCCTGTAATCATTGAGACTTTAAATCCAATTGCTATAGGTAATAACATACCACAAGAAAATACGACTATAATTCCTATTAAGGCAAAAATAAGCATCCATTTATTAAACATATAAAGGCCTCCCTCGTCTATTGTTTCATAAATGTATACAGATGAGGGAGGCACTTGGTTCAAAGCTTAATTTATTTTTTTTATTATTTTCGCAGGATTTCCACCAACCACAACGTTATCAGGTACATCCTTCGTTACAACCGCACCAGAAGCAATAACAGCATTCTCACCAATCGTCACACCCGGATTAATAATGGCTCTCCCGCCAATCCAAACGTTATCCCCAATTGTTACTGGCTTCCCAAACTCGGCACCACTTATGCGCTCGACCCAGTCAAGTGGATGTGTTGCTGTATAAATGTGGACACCTGGAGCGAGCATACAGTTCTCACCAATTGTGACAGGACATACATCTAAAATGATGCAATCAAAGTTCGCGTAAAAGTTTTCTCCAACATGAATGTTGTAGCCATAATCACATTTAAAAGAAGATTCAATATGAATGTTGTCACCAGTTGATCCAAATAATTCTTTTACAATTAAACTACGCTCTTCATATTTTGTTTCCGGTGTTTCATTTAATTCTCTTGTTAATATACGAGCATGCTCCCTACCTTCTACTAACACTGGATCAGCAGGTACATACATTTCCCCTTGTATCATTTTTTCTTTTTCTGTTTTCATGATAGCATCCCCTTTAACACGTATATATAAGTTGTTCATCCTTTATGATAGCACAAAAAAAAGAAAAGCCTGAACGGAATATACGTTCAGACCTTTCTTTCTTAATCTTCCATTGTTGATAAGTCACCTGTTGGTAAGTTTAGCTCCCACGCTTTTAACACGCGTCGCATAATTTTACCACTTCTCGTTTTCGGTAGTTTATCTCGGAACTCAATTTGTCTTGGCGCTGCATGAGCTGCAAGTCCTTTTTTCACAAATTGACGAATCTCTTCTTTTAATTCATCAGATGCTTCATAACCTGCGCGCAGTGCGATAAACGCTTTAATAATCTCACCGCGCACTGGGTCTGGAATACCTATTACACCAGCTTCTGCTACCGCAGAGTGTTCAATTAATTTACTTTCTACTTCAAATGGACCAACGCGCTCACCAGAAGTCATAATGACATCATCAATACGCCCTTGGAACCAGAAATATCCATCTTCATCCATATAAGCAGAGTCACCTGATACATACCAATCTCCCGGCATAAAGTAAGACTCATATTTTTGCGGATTGTTCCAAACTGCGCGCATCATCGATGGCCAGCCCTTAGCAATCGCTAAGTTCCCCATTGTATATGGCGGTACTTCATTCCCTTCATTATCAACAATCGCTGCTTTCACACCTGGAATCGGTTTCCCCATTGATCCTGGACGAATTTCCATACAAGGATAATTACAAATCACTTGCGCACCTGTTTCTGTCATCCACCATGTATCATGAATTCGAAGACCAAATGCGTTCATTCCCCAGCGAATTACTTCTGGGTTTAATGGTTCACCAACACTTAGTACGTGACGGAGTGCTGATAAATCGTATTTCTTAATCGCTTCTTCGCCAGCTCCCATTAACATGCGGAATGCTGTTGGCGCACTATACCAAACTGTTACACCGTAATCTTGCAACGCTTCGTACCATGCCTCTGGACTAAAACGTCCCCCTAAAACGACATTTGATCCACCTACTAACCACGGCGCAAAAATCCCGTAAGCAGTTCCTGTTACCCAGCCTGGGTCAGCTGTGCACCAGTATACATCGTCTTCTTTTAAATCAAGCACCCATTTTGCCGTTTGATAATGCTGCACCATTGCATTCTGTGCGTGAAGAACACCTTTTGGCTTCCCTGTAGAACCGGATGTATAATGAAGAATTAATCCATCCTCACGGTCTAACCATTCGATTTGAAGTTTGTTAGAAGCTTGTTCAAATAATGGATTAAACGCAACAAGTTTTCCGCCTTCTTCTGCATTCTCTCCAACAAGAAAGACTGTTTTTAACGCTGGTAAATCATTAAGCGGGACACGCTCTAACAATTCAGGCGTTGTAATTAACACTTTCGCTTCGCTATCTTCTAAACGATCGCGCACCGCTCCTTCCATAAATGCTTCAAATAACGGACCAACAATTGCTCCTAATTTCACTGCACCAAGAAGTGCGAAATATAATTCTGGTGAACGCGGCATGAAAATAAAAACGCGATCTCCTTTTTCTACATCACCATAGTTTTTCAGGACATTTCCCGCTTTGTTGGAGAACTCCTTCATTTCTTTAAATGTATATTTCTCTTTGCGCGATCCATTTTGATAATAAAGTGCCACTTTATTTTTTCGATCAGATTTCGCATGTTTATCAATTGCCTCATATGCCATATTTACTCGCCCTGTTTCATACCAAGAAAAGTTTTTATTAACCTCTTCCCAGTTGAAACCTGCATATGTTTCTTCATAATTCAACAAATTATTTTCTCCTTTAATAACTGGAAGCGTTTCTACTTTCATACTTTACATCTCCCTCCTATGTATTCTATTATCTATTATAATAACATTATTTAAAATTTTCAGTATTTTTGTTGATTTTTAGACAAATTTTTACTGACAAAATTCGATTCACATCGCATATATTATAAAGTACGATAATATATAGTAGATTCACAAACCCTCAAGGTGGTGAGCAAAACATTGATTCATAAAAAAATATATAATGCAAGAAGCTTAAAAACAACGCGAGGAACCTTAATCATTGAAGGTCCTGTATCTACCCATAATCTTGAAATGTATGAATTTCATCCAGACTTAGTTGCCTTTCGTCCCGCTGATCAACAATATAAAGCGATTGTCGAAATTTCTAAATTACCAGAAGCTCGTCTCATTATCGCAAGACATGACCAAACAATTGTCGGATATGTTACATATTTATATCCTGATCCGCTAGAACGATGGTCAGAAGGAAACATGGAAAACTTAATTGAACTCGGAGCAATTGAAGTCATTCCCGCATTTCGCGGATGCTCGGTTGGAAAAAATCTATTAGAGGTTTCGATGATGGATGATCATATGGAAGATTATATTATATTAACGACTGAATATTATTGGCACTGGGATTTAAAACAAACTGGTTTAAATGTTTGGGAATACCGTAAAGTAATGGAAAAGATGATGAATGCCGGCGGACTAGAGTGGATGGCAACAGATGATCCAGAAATTTGTTCCCACCCAGCTAACTGTTTAATGGTTCGTATCGGCAACCGCGTCGATACAAATTCCATCCAAGATTTTGACCGTTTACGCTTTAAAAATCGTTTTATGTATTAAGAAAGGAGACATATGGAATGATTGTAGAAGAAATTATGAATCATGATGTAATCGCACTGCACCCAGATGACACAATCGAAACCGCAATTCGAACAATACGTACAAAGGGCATTCGTCACATTCCAATTGTTGGTCATAACAACAACGTAGTCGGTATCATTTCTGACCGCGATGTACGTGATGCAAGTCCTTCAATTCTCGATGAACAAGTTTCAATGGATATGCTTAAACAACCGATTCAGTTAATTATGAAACAGCCAGTAATGACGTGTCATCCTCTCGATTTTGTTGAGGAAATTGCGACGTTATTTTTTGAAAATAAAATTGGCTGTCTTCCTGTTACAAAGGGCGGAAAGCTTGTTGGAATCATATCAGAATCTACAGTATTACATACACTCGTCAAACTTACAGGTGCCCATCAGCCAAGTTCACAAATTGAAATTCAAGTGAAAAATGAACCTGGTATTCTCGGAAAGGTAGTTGCTATTTTTAGTGATTTACATATTAATATTGTGAGCGTTCTCGTCTATCCAGCAAGAGATGAGAATGATAAAGTACTCGTTTTCCGCATTCAAACGATGAATCCTCTAAGAGTGATCGAAACATTAGAGCAAAAAGGTTATCATGTCTTATGGCCAAACATAATGGGGATGCAGGCATGAAGAGTGCCTTCATTTATTCAGATGATTTTCGGGGCTATTCCTTTAGCCCTGAACATCCCTTTAATCAGCTTCGTGTTACACTCACCTACGATTTACTAGAAAAGAGTGGGCTGATTCACCCTTCTCAAGTCATTCCACCGCGAATGGCAACAGATGAGGAGATTGCTTTCATTCATACAGAGGAATACATAAATGTGGTAAAACGTGCTGGAGAAGGAAAATTAGAAAGATCAATCGCCATGTCATACGGTCTTGGAACAGAAGATACACCGATGTTTCCAAATATGCATGAAGCGAGCGCATTACTTGTTGGCGGTACATTAACAGCTGTAGATGCCGTTCTTTCAGGTCAAGTAAAGCATGCATTAAATTTAGGTGGTGGCCTGCACCACGGATTTCGCGGCAAAGCATCTGGTTTTTGCATTTATAACGATAGCTCGATTGCTATAAAATATATGCAAAAAAAATATGGATTGCGTGTTTTATACATTGACACAGATGCCCATCATGGTGATGGTGTACAATGGTCCTTTTATGATGACCCTAACGTCTGCACCATCTCACTACATGAAACTGGGCGCTATTTATTTCCTGGAACCGGCGCTGTAAACGAGCGCGGTCAAGGTGTTGGCTATAGTTATTCTTTTAACGTTCCACTCGATGCCTTTACAGAAGACGAATCTTTTTTACAATCTTATCGTACCGTGGTAAAAGAAGTCGCAGCTTACTTTAAACCGGATATCATTTTAACGCAAAACGGAGCCGATGCACATTATTACGATCCTCTTACTCACCTTTGTGCAACGATGCAAATTTATCGTGAAATTCCAAAGCTTGCTCATGAAATCGCCAATGAATACTGCGACGGACGCTGGATCGCCGTTGGTGGTGGCGGCTATGATATATGGCGCGTCGTTCCAAGAGCATGGGCACTCATTTGGCTCGAAATGAACAATATCCAAAACATCTCAGGTTATCTCCCCCCAGAATGGATTGAAGCTTGGAAAGGACAAGCACCTATTGAACTTCCCATCACATGGGAAGACCCTAACAACATGTATAGCCCTATCCCTCGAAAGCCAGAAATTGAAGAAAAAAATGCATTAACAGTGGCAAAATCCCTTGAAATTATTCGGAATAATACGAAAAAGGCTTTATATTAAATGATAAGAATAGGGGACTTTCTCCTATTCTTTTTTATGAAAGGTGATATTTATGTGGGAACAAAAACTCTTACATACAAAGCGTGGTATTTTTGAAGTATTTATAAAAGGCAGCGGTGACCCACTATGCGTTACACATCATTACTCCGAGTTTAACGAATCTGGTGATTATTTTGCTGAAATCTTTACTTCTACTCACCAAGTATTTCTTATTAATTTAAGAAATGCTGGTCATTCTGCGAAAGCTACAACGGAACATGAATTAAGTATGAGTGAAACAATTGAAGATTTAGAAGCAATAAAAGAATCACTGCACCTTTCAGCGTGGCATTTCGCTGGTCATTCTACAGGTGGTATGCTTGGTCTTCTGTATGCAATTACCTATCCTACCTCCTTACAATCCTTAGTTGTTGTCGGTGCCGCTGCTAGTAACTATACAAAAACACCAGATTGTATTTACCATCCTGACCATCCACAATTTCAATATATGCAAGACATCATCGAAGAATTAAAACTTCCTCATCTTACACCTGAAGAGCGAAGTGCATTATCAGCTGAACGAACAAAATTATCTTTATATGAACCAGAACGCTATAAAACATACTTCTCGAAACCGATTTATAAAACAATGGCTGTAAGTCGGATGAACGCTTTCGCTAACGAATACCCACAATTCGACTTAAGAGATCAGCTTTCATCTATTACAGCAAAAACATTAATCATTTGTGGAAATCATGACGTTCAGTGTCCAGTGCAATATTCTATCGAGATGCACAAAGGTATACCTGGTTCTATCTTTATTCCGTTTGAGCATAGCAACCATTATCCTTTTTTAGAAGAAAGCGATCATTTTTCGTCTATTATTAAAACTTTCTATAAACCATTACAGCACGAAAGCAGCAAGTACTAAATCACTTGCTGCTTGATCATATTTCCAGATAATCGTTCATAACGAGCGATATGTGCTTTTACTCTTGCAACTCATTCACTTGAACTGAACGGCTTTGTAATATAATCATCCGAAGTGCTTGCAGTAAAAGAGTGCTTCGGGTATATCAAAACTTTAATCTTTGTTTCCTTCTAATACATATGCTACAGTATAGTTGCTACACAACTATACAACTTATAAAAATCCATAGCAGGGTGGGAAAACATATGAATAAACCTCGGATTGGTATGATAGGACTAGGCAACATTGCTCAAAAAGCTTACCTTCCAACACTTACAAAGGAAATAGATTGGACATTTGTGGGAGCGTTTACACCAAACGCTGAAAAACGCAAACAAATCTGTAAGCAATATCGTATTCAAGACTTCTCTAATTTACAAACTCTCGCTTCAGAATGTGACGCAATATTTGTCCATAGTTCCACTGCAACACATTATGAAATCGTTTCCGAACTTCTTCAAAAAGGAATCGATGTTTACGTTGATAAACCATTAGCTGCCACTGTCGAACAGGCTGAAAAATTAGTAGAGCTAAGCGAAAAACATAACCGAAAACTTATGGTTGGCTTCAATCGTCGCTTCGTTCCAATGTACGTTGCTGCAAAAGAACAAGCAAATGATATTTCATGGATTCGTATTGAAAAACATCGCACAAACAAAGTTGGTCCATATACATATGACTTCACAATGCTTGATGATTATTTACACATCGTCGATACAGCACGCTGGTTAGCTGATGATGATCTTCGTGTTGTTCATAATATGATACAAACTAACGAAAAAAACGAACTCTTTTATGGTCATCATACGTATACAAGCACAAATGGCACATTACTCTCTACCGCTATGCATCGCCATGCCGGAACAAATTTAGAACAAATCGAACTTGTGACAACAGGGAAAATCATTCGTGTAAAAAACATGAACCTACTAGAGATTGAACAAGATAATCGCATTACACAAAGCGGTTCCCCTTCATGGGAAACAACATTAAAACAACGCGGATTTGAGGATGCTGTGCAGCATTTCATCGATTGTGTACAAGGGGATACAAAGCCACTAGTTGATGGAGTAGAAGGATTAAAATCCCAACAAATGCTAGAATCATTATTACAATCTATCGAAAAAAAATAAATCACATAATTTGGATTTTATAGAAGGAAACGGATACACTTTTCAGAATTTACTTTCATTCCCATTTCCCCTTTATTTCTATCATAAACTTCTATAGAATATGTTGATAGGAATTATAAATTTCATACTGAATCGTGGAAAGGACGGGAATCATACATGTGGAACGAGTTTAAAAAGTTCGCTTTAAAAGGGAATGTTATTGATTTAGCTATCGGGGTTGTAATCGGAGCTGCTTTCGGAAAAATTGTAAGTTCTTTAGTAAAAGATATTATCACACCATTAATCGGTATGTTAATGGGTGGTATCGACTTTACAGGTTTGAAAATTACATTTGGTAAAACAGCTATTATGTATGGTAACTTCATCCAAACTATCTTTGACTTCTTAATCATCGCAGGTGCTATCTTTGCATTTATTAAAGTTTTCAACAAACTAACATTCAAAAAAGAAGAAGAAAAAGAAAAAGTAGAAGAAATTCCAGAACCAACAAAAGAAGAAGTACTTCTTGGCGAAATTCGCGACTTATTGAAACAACAAAACACTTCAAAAGATAACGCATAATTGAACGGATAAAAAGCATGCCCATATAGGACATGCTTTTTTATATCTTATAGCGTTTCCGAATTCATATGAATGAACAAAATAATACCGGCAACCACTAATATCATAATAGAACCTGCAAATAATGTAATTGCAACAAATACGAAGTTTGTGCTCAAATTCACTGAAATACTTTCAATAAAAATAGAAGTTACATACGTGATAAGGGCAATTCCTGCAAGAATACTTCCTGGAACAAAGCGCTTTAGACCATTTTGTTTTAACGTCATATATGCAAAAACAGTAGTCATACAAAGCGTAATCATCCAAAGAACGATCATCTTTTCTTCCCCCCTCACAAACCTTTTCTTTCTATTATACATGACATTTCGTAATTGTAGGAAATTTTACCGGTGAATGCCCCCTCCCTACCACATGGACTATGTCCTGCAAGTGCTTGAGGTAGGGGATGAATGTTGGAGTACTGTTAAACAGAGTATGCTAGAGGGCAGGAGATATAGAGAATTATCATACTTTACAAATTGATGATTTGTTAACAGGATTCAAAATAACTGCGCAAATGTGTATAGATAATAATCTGCGTAATACAGATGAACTATGGGCGTTTATTGAAAATAATTAAGATCATAATCCATGTTATTCTTTTTTATTCGTACAACTAAGAAGAATCAGTTGCTTTGAGAAATAGAAAAGTGCAGAGTTATGAAAATTCCTTCTCATAACTCTGCACTCTCCTCTATCTTTAAAACAATTCATGTAAACGAATGACACGCGAAAAATAAGGCAATATATCTTGATTATGTGTAACAACTACTATTGTTTTTCCTTTTTCATTCAATTGTTTCAAATACTCTAGTATTACTTTTTCATTTTCAACATCTAAGCTAGCCGTAGGTTCATCTGCTAGTATTAAATCACTTTCTTAATGAAAGAAATTACATCTTATATCATTAGAACAAAAAAAACTCACAGGATTCCCTGTGAGTTTTCCTATTCTTACTTCGTTGAATCTCTAAATTGAATACGGTGAGGTAAGATAACTGTATGATCTTCTACGTTTTCTTTGTTCATGTATTTTGTAAGTAGACGCATTGCTACTGCACCGATGTCATACATTGGTTGTACAACTGTTGAAAGCTGCGGGCGTACCATTAATGCAAGGCGTGTATTGTCAAAACCAAGTACTTCTACGTTTTCTGGTACATTTAATCCTGCATCTTGTGCTGCATGAATTACACCTAGTGCCATTTCATCTGAAGATACAAAGATTGCTGTTGGTTTTTGATCAAGTTCCCAAAGCTTTTCAAATGCTTCTAGACCTGAGTCGTATGTGTAATCTCCGTCGATTACAAGATTTTCATCATAAGCGATACCAGCTTCTTCTAAAGCTTTTTTATAACCTTGTAATTTCTTTGCGCTTCCCGCTTTATCAATGTAAGGGCCTGATACAAAACCAATACGTTTATGACCCTGTCCTAAGAAATGCTTCATTGCATCATAAGCTGCTTGTGTATAATCGATATTTACTGATGATGTTTCATTGTTCTCATCAAATGATGCTGCTAAAACGATTGGTACTGGAGACTTTTTAAACTCTTCTACATGAGCATCTGTAATATCTTCACCCATGAATACAATACCGTCCACTTGTTTACCAAGCATTGTATTTAATAAATGAAACTCTTTTTCTTTATTTTGGTCAGAGTTACTTAAAATGATGTTATATTTGTACATTGTTGCGATATCTTCGATTCCACGTGCAAGTTCTGCATAAAACGTATTAGAGATATCTGGAATAATAACACCTACTGTTGTTGTTTTCTTACTTGCTAGTCCACGTGCTACCGCATTTGGGCGATATCCTAAACGATCAATTGCTTCTAATACTTTCTTTCTTGTTGTAGGCTTTACATTTGGATTACCGTTTACAACACGTGATACGGTTGCCATCGAAACGTTCGCTTCGCGCGCTACATCATAGATTGTTACGTTCATCTCTTCGCACACTCCTTCTATATTATGTTATCTATCTTTATGTATCGGTTCACTAAAATGAAAAAAAGACATCAACTCTACTTGAAGATGTCACTCCCGAGTCCTTTTACTAATGATACGATAAAAATGCAGGCTCATACAATATTTTCCCGCAAAAGTTTCGAAAAAATTCGCTTCTTTTCTCCTATTTTCGTATTTTTTATGTAAAAAAGGACATTTTCTGCAAAAAAGTCTATGCAACAAGTGTCACATAGACCCTACAGCCCCTTCTGACTATCTACCGCGGAATGCTTTTAATTCTTTCATAAACTCATTGAATTCTGGAATATCCATTTGTTGCGCTGAATCTGATAACGCAACAGCCGGGTCCGGATGTACTTCAGCCATAACCGCATCAGCACCGATTGCCATCGCTGCTTTTGCAGCTGGTAATAAGAGATCACGTCGTCCTGTAGAGTGCGTTACATCCACTACGACAGGTAAATGTGTTTCTTTCTTCAAAATTGGCACAGCAGAAATATCAAGCGTATTACGCGTTGCCTTTTCATACGTCCTGATGCCGCGCTCACATAAAATAATATCTCCGTTACCTTGTGCAATAATATATTCTGCCGCATACATAAATTCTTCAATCGTTGCTGATAAACCACGTTTTAACAATACTGGCTTTTTCACCGATCCAGCAGCCTTGAGTAGATCGAAGTTTTGCATATTACGAGCACCAATTTGAATGACATCAACATAATCTAATGCCCTTTCAATATCATTCGGATTTAAAATTTCACTAATGACCGCTAAATCATATTCATCCGCCACTTGTCGTAAAATTTGCAAGCCTTCTAAGCCAAGCCCTTGGAAATCATACGGCGATGTACGAGGTTTGAATGCACCGCCGCGCATTAGCTTTAACCCTTGTTCCTTCATTGCTTCCGCAACTTGGCGCACTTGCTCATAACTTTCAACCGCACATGGTCCCATAATAAAGTGAGGATTGCCATCACCAATTTTTTCACCTTTTATATCAACAATCGTATCCTCTGGCTTTGTCTTACGTGAAACAAGGAGTGCTTTACGGTGATCATCTTCTTGTAATTCTAGGCTTGTTTGAAAAATTTGTTTAAAAATATGTTGAAGAGTTGATGTTTCAAACGGTCCATCATTCTTCTCAGCAATTAAATCAAGCATATTACGCTCACGTACAGGATCAAATCGTTTCACACCTTGTACTTCTTTCAACTTACCAACCTCTTGAACAAGACGACCTCTTTCATTTAATAATTCTAAAATTTGTAGGTTCATTTGATCAATTTGAGAGCGTAAACGATCTAATTCTTGTGATGCCATAAGAAAGCCACCTCTTTCAAGTTATATATAAAGATTACCTTATTATCATGGTTAAGATAATTTATTATATCCGATAGATATCAGGTTGTCACATGATATACATTGTAAATGGAATCGTTCTCTTATTTGAAATATATATTGTTGCCTTTCACTTACACAAAGCATACTCAACCTTCACTCGTTTTCTCTCTTTGTTTTCACTTGGCATGGGAGCAGAAGAGGCTCTGACCACTTCTATGCATGAGTAGATCCTCTCTTCCACCTAAAAAGAACAGTTTTCTATCAGTTTTTCAATCTGTATTTACATAGTTCATGAACCCTAAAAAAAGAAGCAAGCGTCTCCGCTTACTTCTCCCTACTTCACATTCTCTTCTAAAGTTTGCTTCTTAATATTCCAATGGGATGTATGCCATACCGCTACCCCATCTTTTATATATAGCACTTGCGGCGACTCATGTTTAATACCAAAGTGCTCTGCAATACGATTCGAAACATCTCTTGCATCTTGTACGTATAAATAATAAGTAGGTGTTTCTTTTGCATCTTGACAATATGCCTCAAATTCTGCGTAGGCTCCTTGGCTAATTGGACATGTTGTACTATGTTTAAAAAGAATATATGGTTCCGCTGTTTCTAATAATGCTTCAAACTCTTCCATTGTTTCGATTTTTGTCATGCTCACTTTATTCACCTCTCATACGAATTGGAAGTCTAGAGCGCTTCTCTTTTTTCTCTTTTTTCTCTTCCTTCTCTAGCTTCTTCTCAGCTTTTTCTAGTTTCTTCTCTTGTCTAGTAGCACGAAAATGATTGTACACTTCAATCGCTGCACTACTCCATTGTACAACTTGTGCAACTTTGTCTGCATTATTTTCAATTTCATTTGTTACAGAATCTGATACATTGCGAAGTTTCGTATTTAAAGAATGAATTGTTGTTCCAATTCCATCTACGCCTTCTACTACTTTATTTAATGACTGAGATTTCTGCTGAATATCATCAGCTAATGCATTTGTCTTATGTAATAATTGTTCTGTCTCTACGCTTATCCCTTGCATTTGCTTCTCTAAGCCTTCTAATGTACTTGCAACATTTTCTAACGTCTTCTGCAATGATAATAATGTTCTACATGTATATATCACTAAAATTGCAAAAGCAACGGCAGCTATAGCTGCACTTACGTATAAAAGAACTTGCATTTCATCACTTCCTTTATCTTTTTCATACTTTCTCCTATTATACAATCATTTTCCGTTTCGTTCTAATCCTTGTGATTTCATTAGAATTTTCACACTTGTTCGTCAAATGTACCATAAATCATTAAACAAATTCCAGCAAGTAGGGTACAATAAGGAAGGATACATAATTAGTAGGGAGGCTTTACATATGAAAGATCCACGTATTGAAACTTTAGCACACAATTTAATTAACTACTCAATCCGCTTACAAAAAGGCGAAACAGTATTGATTGAAAACTTTGGCTTGCAAAAAGAACTTGTAACTGCACTTGTAAAAGAAGCCTATGCAGCTGGTGGTTTCCCATTTGTTTCATTGAAAGATCATCAAGTCGATCGCTCATTATTAATGGGCGCTACTGAAGAACACTTCGAGCAAATCGCTGCATATGAAGCAAGCGTAATGAAAGATATGGACGCTTACATCGGTCTTCGCTCTGGCGATAACATTAACGAACAAGCCGACGTTCCAAGTGAACGCATGAAGATCCACGGTCAAACAGTTGGTAAAAAAGTTCATAGAGACATTCGTGTTCCAAAAACACGCTGGGTTGTTCTTCGCTACCCAAATGCATCTATGGCACAACTTGCAAAAATGAGCACAGAAGCATTCGAAGACTTCTACTTCGAAGTATGTAACTTGGATTATGGCAAAATGGATAAAGCAATGGATAACCTTGTTGAATTAATGAACAAAACAGATAAAGTTCGCCTTGCTGGTCCTGGAACTGACTTAACATTCTCCATTAAAGATATTCCAGCTATTAAATGCTCTGGTCATTTGAACATTCCAGACGGTGAAGTATACTCTGCACCAGTTCGCGATTCTGTTAACGGTACAGTTTCTTATAACACGCCATCACCTTACAACGGCTATACATTCGAAAACGTACAGCTTACATTTAAAAACGGTCAAATCGTTGAAGCAACTGCAAACGATACAGAACGCATTAACAAAATCTTCGATACAGATGAAGGTGCACGCTACGTTGGTGAATTTGCAATCGGCGTAAACCCATATATCTTACATCCAATGGGTGATATCCTATTTGATGAAAAAATCGACGGTAGCTTCCACTTTACACCTGGACAAGCTTATGACGATGCATGGAATGGCAACAACTCTAACATCCACTGGGATTTAGTATGCATCCAGCGCCCTGAATACGGCGGCGGTGAAATTTACTTCGACGACGTATTAATCCGTAAAGACGGTCGCTTCGTTGTACCTGAATTAGAAGCTTTAAATCCTGAGAACTTAAAATAAAATGTGAAGGAGCTCTCCTTTTGATGGGAGAGCTCTTTTGGTACGTCTCGTTTTGTCGGACGGTCAATATTATTTCTCCACTTCCTGTCCTTTGTTTCTGATTTGACGAGAATGGTAATAAAATAAAAGTACAACTGCTAAAATGCCTACACCTATCGACAAATACAACGGCCACTCCCAACGAACATACCCTCTAACGCAAACGACCAGTACCATCAATAATTCAAAACAAAATAACAGCCGAAAATGTTTCATTCCTCGTCCTCCATTATGCTTTTAGATCTATTTTCACATGTGGGCTCGCTTCTTGAATGAGTGACAACAACTTTTCTTTATCTGTTGGCATAGCAATCATATGGACTTTGTATCGGTTCGTTGTAATTTCGAGTGATTTTCCAACTTGACGCACCATTCTTATATCAGATAGTGTAACGTCTTCGTTCAATATGCCATATTTCAATACACCATTTTCGACTGTATGTTTCTTAATGAATACATCCCAAACAAGAGGGACATTTACAATGAGGCAAATTGCCATCCCAATCAGTGCTGATCCCCAGTTTCCATTGTCTATAATCAGCATTCCGCTTGGCCAAACAACCATAAGGATCAACATTGCACTTACAAAAATCATAATTGGTGTGCTTCTTTGGATAGGAAATTTCATACCATCACCTCTCACCTAAATTATACCATCATTTCCATTTTCCTTAACAAAAAAATAGAGATCATTCTCGATTTGAATGATCTCTATTCTTCACAAACCATACCTATAAAATTTCTTATCTACCTGCAGCACCGGAAAACTCCCTGGTAACTCTTCCACTTTCATACTCTGAAATCCATTTTTCTCATAAAAACGATGTGCCGCTAAAAACTGTACTGTTGTTCCTAAATAAATTCCTTCTAATTCTCTTTCTTTTGCCCAAGAGATAGCTGTTTGGAGTAACATGCTCGCGGTATTCCACACCTTGCCCCGAAATTCTTTTTTCACAAACATTTTCCTCAAGGCTACTTGTTGATTCCCAATATCTAATAAAGCTACAGTTCCAACTACTTTCCCATCATGTGTTGCTACCCAGAAACTTCCGTTATCTCTTTGGTAAAACTGCTCAATTTCTTGTAAATCTGGCTGTTCTTCCTTTGTAATTGGTACGTTATATTCTTTTTGCTGAATGTGAATAATTAAATCGACTACTTCAGATTGGTACTTACTTTCATATGACTGAATGTAAATCGTATCGCTCATCGAATCTCCTTCCATTCTGAAGCTAGTAAACTATACACAGCAAGATCATGGAAATGGTCATAAAGCCACTCTTCATCACGCATAACTCCATCTAACTTAAAGCCAAGTCGCTCCGGAATCGCACGGCTTTTCTGATTCTCTACCCCACAACGGATTTCTATCTTATTCAATTTTAGTTCTTCAAACGCATAGCGAAGCACCGCTTTTACACTCCTTGTCATAATTCCTTTTCCACCTGCTTCTTCTGCAAGGTAGTATCCAAGACTTGTTGCTTTCTTAGCCCAGTTCACCTCGTGAATACCGACCATTCCAACGAGCTTTCCTTTATAACGTATACCTGTTTCAAAACCGTTTCCATCCGCATATTTCTTTAGCCACATCGGAAGAATTTCGTCATATGCATCAGCAGATTTTGTCCCATCTACCCATGGAAGCCATTTTCTTAAATGCTCCCTGTTTTGATCTACTAATTGATACAATTCTTCTTTATGATGTTTTTCTAACAATTGAAGTTTGATTTCATCATCGACTCGAAGTGTAAACATTGCTCTATCCCCTCTAACACTTTTTCTTATTATTCTAACATTTCTAATTATAAAATGTTAAGGGTTATATATTCACACTTTCTTTTTTGGATTTTATAGCAAGAAAACCGGAAGAATATAGAACACCTGTAATGACTAAAATCATCCCTAAACATTGCGAGATTGTGATACTCACTCCTTCTACAAAAGAAACAAGCATTGTAACAACGGGAACTAAGTTAAAGAACAAAGAGGTTTTTTCTGCCCCAATTTGCGCGATTCCTTTATTCCACCAAAGATAACCAAGCACGCTTATTCCAATTGCCATAAATAAAATAGATAACCATGCTAATAGAGGAATTTCTGGAATCGCTACTACACTCTGTTGCATAAAGGACACAATGATGAAAGCAAGCACTCCAACAGTCATTGTATATGTCGTTGTTTGTCTTTGACTACCAACTTTAATAAATTTTTTACCTAGTACACCATATAGCGACCATTCTACAACAATTGACATAAAAAGACGTGCAGCCACCGCTGCACGTCTTCGCTTTATTACTTCTCCGCAACTTGCACTTCTTTCACGTAAGCCGCTTCGAATTTTTGAATATCACCTGCGCCCATGAAAATAAGAACGCCGTTTTTATGTTTCTTTAATACATTCGTTGTTGTATCGGTAATCAATTCTGCACCATCAATACGCTTTTGCAGATCTTGAATTGTTAAGTCACCTTTGTTTTCACGTGCTGATCCGAAAATATCACATAGGTATACTTGATCAGCCTTGCTTAGGCTTTCCGCGAACTCATCTAAGAACTTTTCAGTACGTGAGAATGTGTGTGGCTGGAATACAGCGACAATTTCACGCTCTGGATGCTTTTGACGAGCAGCTTCAATCGTTGCGTTAATTTCTGTCGGATGGTGTGCATAATCATCGATGATGACCTGTTCTCCCATCGGTTTTTCATTAAAGCGACGTTTTACGCCTCCAAACGTTGTCAATTGATGTTTTACTGCTTCTACATCAACATTTTCATAGTGACAAAGCGCGATAACTGCTAATGCATTTAATACGCTGTGATTGCCGTAACCTGTAATTTTGAATGTTTCATAATACGTATTACGAACGAACACATCAAATACAGTACCATCTGTTCTCTTTTGGATGTTACGTGCTTGGAAATCATTATCTTCACCAAATCCATAGAAAATAACAGGTACTTTCGCTTGAATTTTTTGCAGTTCTTCATCATCACCACATGCAATAATTCCTTTTTTCACTTGAAGTGCCATCTCTTGGAATGCACTAAATACATCATTAATGTCTGTAAAGTAATCCGGATGGTCAAAATCAATATTTGTCATAATTGCATAGTCTGGATAGTAAGACAAGAAATGACGACGGTACTCACATGCCTCAAACACAAAATACTTACTATTTTCTACCCCATGCCCTGTTCCATCTCCAATAAGGTAAGACGTTGGGTGTGCACCTTGCATTACATGGGCTAACAAGCCGGTTGTTGATGTTTTTCCATGTGCACCTGTTACAGCAACACTTGTATACTTACTCATAAGATTCCCTAAAAAATGATGGTAACGGTGTACTGGGATATTTAACTCTTTCGCTGCTACAATCTCTTCATGCGTATCAGGGAACGCATTTCCTGCGATAATCACTTGTCCTTCTTTTACATTATTTTTATCAAAAGGAAGGATGGAGATACCACGCTTTTCCAAAGCTACTTGTGTAAAGAAACGTTTTTCAAAATCAGAACCTTGAACAGTATGCTTCATGTCATGAAGAATTTGTGCTAATGAACTCATTCCTGTTCCTTTAATTCCTACAAAATGGTAAACTGTCATCTTAAAGAACCTCCAACATTTCGAACTAATACAACGGCCTATCTATAAGACAGTATATGAATCTTTTCTTATTTTGGTAATCATCATACATTCTCGATACAGCGGAACTTTCATTAGCTCTCACCAATCGGGATAAACACGTACGTACTTCTTATATGTCCATAACAAACTTATTATAGCAAAAAACAATCCGTTATACTATGATAACAGAAAAACTGATAGGGTCAATTCCCTATCAGTTTTTCCTCTTCTTACATATCTTCTCTTTTTTCTAATTGAACACGCTCTAAACGTGGGTTTGGACGATATTTACGTCCAGCTTTCGCTTCTGGTTTTCCATTTAATTCTACATTATCACCTGTAAAACCAATGTTCATTTTTAATAAACTGCTGCCCACTCCGTATAGATCTACAGGAACATTTTGCGCTTCAAATTCATGAATACGTTTTTCATCAAATCCACCAGTTACAACAATATTTACATGCTGGAACCCTTCTTCATCAAGCGCTTTACGGAGCGCGAAAACAAGGGATGGATTTACACCACGAGGGTCAAATGTGCCAAGTACTTCTGGATGACGAATGAAATACTGATC
The DNA here is from genome assembly GCF_000374965.1 of Bacillus sp. 95MFCvi2.1. Taxonomy (NCBI): domain Bacteria; kingdom Bacillati; phylum Bacillota; class Bacilli; order Caryophanales; family Bacillaceae; genus Bacillus; species Bacillus sp. 95MFCvi2.1. Next base: position 22,865 of record NZ_KB895710.1, read on the forward strand.
AATCATTGTACGTGATGTATCAATGCGTACACCTTTTAATTCTGAGCCGAATTCACGTGCAACACGAAGACCATCTGTAATCACATCATTATTGTAGTCAATCAGTACAACTAAATCATCCTCTGGAAACTTTTTATAGTACGCTTTTGCAGCTTCTACAACATCTCCATTAAACATTTGAATCAATGCGTGAGGCATTGTCCCCATTCCACTCTTGCCCCACCATTCATTCATTGCATGCGTTGCTTGTGCACTCATACCACCAATATACGCCGCATATCCATCACCAGCTTGCTGTGTATAATGATCATCACGGTCTCCCATGAAAATAACCGGTTTTTCTTTTTCACCGCTGCGAGCAGCTTGTACAACATTATATACATTTGTTGCAACAGATGTACGACGAGCTAAAATCCCATCGATTACACCTTCTAAAAACCCGAAATATTCATAAGGTCCAGAGATTGTTAAAACTGTTTCAAATGGATTAATATTGTCCCCATCTTTTAAAGAATGGATTTCAAGCTCTTCCGGATGTTCAGCAAATGTTTGTAACAATGCTAATACTTCATCTGTTCCGCAAAGTATCGCATGTTCCTTTTGGAAAAATTGCATTGTCACAACACTTTTCGGGCGAAATTCTTGAATAATGTCACGAGTTTTTAAAAAGTAAACGGCAGAGAACCAACCTTCCCCAACTCGTTCATCAAATTTAAATGTTTTATTTGTTAGTCGATTGATTTCACCTTTTAATTTTAATTCAATTTCTTTCATGTCGTTTACTCCCTACTTTACTATCCAACATTTTCTCTTAGTATACAGCAAAACCGCTTCCTATACATTCGTTTCCTGCATAGCAGCAAATTCATCCTCTGAAATAAGGACATCTCTCGGTTTTGTTCCCCGTGCTTCAGATATAATTCCTTGTGCTTCCATCTCTTCAATAAGACGTGCCGCACGATTATAACCGATGCGGAATTTTCTCTGTACAGAAGATGTGGACGCTCCCCCTTGTTCTACAACAAATTGACATGCATCAAAAAACAGTTCATCTTCGGCTTCATGTTGTTCTGTTTTCGCCAATAAATCCTCTTGCTTAAATAAATAGTTCGACTTCATTTGCTTTTTCACATGTTCAACTGTTTTTTCAATTTCATCATCCGATACGTATACCCCTTGTACACGGACGGGTTTTGACGTACCGTTTCCTAAAAATAGCATATCACCGCGACCAAGTAATTTTTCCGCTCCTCCAATATCAATGATTGTACGTGAATCTACTTGAGATGATACTGTAAACGCAATACGCGTTGGAATGTTTGATTTAATCAATCCTGTAATAACATCCACAGACGGACGCTGCGTTGCAACTAATAAGTGAATACCACAAGCACGTGCTTTTTGTGCAATGCGGCAAATTGCTTCCTCTACATCACCAGGAGCAACCATCATTAAATCGGCTAACTCATCAATTACAATAACAATGTACGGCAATGCTTCACCTGGGATTTCTCGGCTACTTACGATGGTATTATAACGAGTTAAATCACGTGCACCAACATGCGCAAACAATTCATAACGGCGTTCCATCTCTTCTACAGCCCATTTTAACGCTGCTGTAGCTGCTTTCACATCTGTAATAACAGGTGCTACAAGATGGGGAATAGAATTATATGGTGCAAGCTCAACCATTTTCGGATCAATCAACATCAGCTTCACTTCATGTGGTTTCGCTTTATATAAAATACTTGTTAAAATCGCGTTAATGCAGACACTTTTCCCTGAACCAGTCGCACCAGCGATCAGTCCATGCGGCATCTTCCTTATATCCGTTACAATTGGAGCACCAGAAATATCAAGTCCAAGCGCAACTGTAAGCGGTGATTCACTTTTCGTGAACACAGGACTTCTCAAAATTTCTCGCAGGAATACAGGCTTACTTTCTTTATTCGGAACCTCAATTCCGATGGCACTCTTCCCTGGAATCGGTGCTTCAATTCGAATATCTTTTGCAGCTAAACTCAGCTTAATATCATCACTTAAATTTGTGATTTTATTTACTTTCACACCCGGATCAGGTTGTACTTCGAAGCGCGTTACAGCTGGTCCTTGTGAAACATTGATAACATGAGCCCCAACATGAAAATTATTAAACGTCGTATCTAATAATTCTTTCTGTTCTTCTAACCATTCCGTATTATCTAATGTCGACTGACTTGGAATCGTCAATAGTGTTAATGGTGGCATAGCATATTCAGGCGGTGTTTGCAGTACATTACGCATATCATTCTCTCTTCGCGCTATAACGTATGCTTTCTCTTGTACTCCTGCACTTGCAACAGGTGCCTTCGTTTCCGTTTGTTGAACTGGCTCCTCTGTTACTTGATCTTCCACTGCCACTCGTTCTACTGGTTTCTCTTCTTCTTGAGTTCCCACCACTACTTGCTGTGCTGGTCTCTCTTCTTCTCGAGTTTCCACTATAACTTGTTCTACTGGTTTCTCTTCCACTTGAGTTTCCACTATAATTTGCTGTGCAGTTTGCGCTTTTCCTTGTGGTACTTCTTCCACTTGTTGTACGGGCTGCTCGTGCACCTTTACTGGTTCTTCAGCTTGTTTTATAGGAGTCTGCGGCGTTTTCATTCCTGCCACATGTCTCTCTATTAACTTTCTTCTATCTTGTTTTAACATCACAACATTAAACGGCACATGACGCTTTTTCTCACGTTTCGGTTCTTCTTTTTGCTTAACAGGCTGTTCCACAGCAACTTCTTGCTTTTCTTCTGCCTCTTCGATTAATACATTTGCAAAGTTTTGAACTGCTTCCTTCGTGTGCTCGTCTGCTGCTGAAGATGTTTCTGAAACATTGTTTTCCGCTTTAGAAACCAAATTCTCTTGTTCTGTCGTTTTTTCAACTACTACTTGAGCCGTTTCTTCTGCAGACTCTTTCGCTGTTTCGGCAATTTTTGCTTCTTCAAATGTTTCTGCTACCAGCGTTTCTTCGGGTTCCTCCACTTCTTCAACTTCCAGCGTTGGTTCTCCAGCTTCTTCCACTTCTTCAACTTCCCGCGTTGGTTCTTCAGCTTCTTCCACTTCTTCAACTTCCCGCGTTGGTTCTTCAGCTTCTTCCACTTCTTCAACTTCCCGCGTTGGTTCTTCAGCTTCTTCCACTTCTTCAACTTCCCGCGTTGGTTCTTCAGCTTCTTCCACCGCTTCAACTTCCCGCGTTGGTTCTTCAGCTTCTTCCACTTCTTCAACTTCCCGCGTTGGTTCTTCAGCTTCTTCCACCGCTCCAACTTCCCGCGTTGGTTCTTCAGCTTCTTCAACAATATTTTCTTCTAAAATAGTTTTCTCCACTAGCTGTTCTTCTTCTATTTCTTTCTTATATTCATTTTCTTCCGTTGACGTTGTATCCATATTCTCTACAGTAGAATCTAGCAACTCATCTTGCAGGATTTCTTCCTTCGCTGCGTTATCATATTGTGATAACGCCACTACATCTGGTTCTTGCTCAAATACCTGTACGATTTCAACAGTATGCTCTTCTTTCTTATTATCCTGTCCAACTGATTTATGTAAAAAGTTATCAGTTGCAAATGGAAGAGAGTCTGAAATGGCATCTACCTTTTCTTGCCCCTCTAACGAAGTGAATGAACGCTCAGAATCGTAACCGTTTTTCTCTAGCCACTGATCAACAACTGATTTTTCCTCTTTTGGGCTTTCTTGTTGTCCAGTATGCTCCAGATTTTTCTCCTGCTTCTTAGAAGGAATAAAGGATTCGTCTGAGAAATTCGAAAGAGAGTATCCTTTTTTCTCCAACCAAGCATCGACGACAGATTTTCCTTCAAAGGATATTTCAAGATCTTCCTGCCCTTTTTCTTCCGTCTTAACTTCTTGTTTCTCTCTTGAAGGACGTTTATATCCAAAGATAGGCGAAATCATTTCTGTCGGGCGAAATGGTCTTCGATGGCTTTCTTGTACTGGCACAGATTTTTTTGGCAAGATAGGCTCTGGCTCAATTTCTTGTTGGGCTTGTGGCGGGGCAAATGTATGAACTGGTTCTTCTACATATCTTGGCCTGCGTCTCTCCATGTTCGTTACCCTTGGCAGAGGTTGCTGCTCAAAATGTGTTGATTCTTCCACATTCTCCTCATCAAATCCATCATCAGGTATTAACGGAAATCGGCATTTCACACCTAAATTCCGACTAGCCATTTGTGCTTCTCTTGCTTCAGTGTAGTGGTTTACACGAGGAGTTTTCGGCTTACTTTCAGTGTTCTTCGGTACTGCTTTATTTATCGCTGCTTTTTCTTCCTGATGTTCCTCTTTGTTAAACAGCTTTTTCATCCAATCTAACATGTTTACCACTCTTTCTACTAAATAGTAACATCCTTTATTGTATCAGCATTCGGCAAAAAGTGCAGGTAAAATTACGCTCTTGTATTTTGTCTACCATATTCAAATTTTCAGTAAGCACAATAGATTCTCAACATACAAGTCGCTGCTATGAACACAAAAGAGGGCCTACTCTCTCCTTCTCCCTTTGTTTTAAACCCGGCACGGGGCTCAAAAAGGACCTGACCGCTTCTATACATGGCCGGTCCCCCCTCTCCCACCCAAAAAGAAAGGTTTTCACTTGTATTTATACATAAAAAAACAGCCTCCTATATAAGACTGCCGTTTAAGCTTTACTCTTCCGATATTCTTCTACACTCTCGGTTACACTTTGCAGTAAAGAGTCTAAATATTGTGTGTCTGATAGTCTCTGATCTTCTTCAGGATTCGACATAAATCCAAGCTCAAGTAAAACACCTGGAATTTTCGACCAATTAAATCCAGAAAGATCATCTCGAAACTTGATTCCATTTACTTTTACCTGGCTGTTTTCTTTCATTTTCTTTACGATTATTTGAGAAACTTGTAAACTTTCTGCATAGATTCCTTTTGTATATGTATTTCCTTCCGCTGGCGTCAACACAGCAAACCCTTTTTGTGCTCGATTTTCTGAACCATCCGCATGAAGGCGTAAAAATAAATCTGCTTGATGCTCATTCGCAAATGTCGCTCGCTCCTTATTACTTATATCAACATCATGTGTTGTTCTTGTCATAAGTACTTGCATACCTTTTGCTTCGAGCTTCTCTTTCAATATGACAGCAGCTTCTAATACAAGAACAGATTCTCTTTTTTTCGTCACAACACCTGTCGTTCCATCAGTCACTTTATACTTTTGCTCAGTTGCCCCCGGGCCAATTGGTTCTAAATTTAAATTTGCTTTCTCTTGATGCCCTGGATCAATTACAACAAGAAATTTTGATTGTTTTTGCTCAGCATTTGCTTTTACCTCAAGGGTTTTGGCCGATTCCTCATCCTGTGGTACTTGCTCCACCTTTAGCTCTTGTTTTTCATCTTGCTCCACGGATGGTTCTTGTTCAATTTTTTTCTCTTGTTCTCCATTTTGTTCCACTGGTAATTCAGCTTCTATTTTCTTCTCTTTTTCCGCTTGCTTCTCTGGTGGCGTTTCTTTCGTTTGTTCTACAACCTTTTTATTCTCTTCTTGCACAGTAGATGGTATTTTCTTCTCTTGTTCCTTCGAGCACGCTCCCATATATATTCCAAGTAATACAACTGCACACATCATTTTTATATATTTCATAGCTTCCTCCTCCCATCTACTTTGCGCATACTCTATTTATATATCCATTTTGGTTTCCAAGTGTATAAGTCGCTGCTATGAAAAACAAAAGGTGACCTGTACTCGTTCTCTCTTTTTGTTTTCACTTGGCATGGGGCTGAAAGAGGGACTGACCGCTTCTATGCATGGCCAGATGCTCTCTCCCACCTAAAGATTAGGTTTTATGTCGGGTTTTCAATTTGCATTTATATAAAAACACCCTAAATTTCTTTTAACTGTTTCATAATCTCATCTATACTACGTGCTATACAAACTGGTTCCCATATTTCCGATCCTTGTTCAGCTGTGTAGATCGGATGGAGTGGATTATCTATATCAACAAAGATAGGATCACCCATATCTGTATCATATCCAATAACAATCCAACTCTCTTGCCAATCTCCCTTTTTCCCACTCATGAGTGAATTTTTGTTTTTATCATATCGATATCCAATTTGTCCCTTTTCCAATTCATTTTCATGCAATAAATATATTTCAAATGATTGTAATTCAATATCATGTTTCTTCGAAGTTTCGATAAGCCCCAGAAGCTCTTTCACTTTTGGAAATTGTCTCATATGTTCCTATCTCCTTCTATATAACTCCATTTTAATTTTTCAACATATAAGTCGCTGCTATGAAAAAACAAAGGTGACCTGTACTCGTTCTCTCTTTTTGTTTTCACTTGACATGGGACAAGAAAAGGGGCTGCCCACTTCTATGCATGGCTGGATGCTCTTTCCCACCCTAAAAGAAAGGTTTTATGTCGGGTTTTCAATTTGCATTTATATATTTTTCTAAATTTTAACTAATTTGTTTTTGAAATACAATATAGATTTTGAGAAAAGCGTTACAATATAAAAACATGTAAATAAAAAAATAGCCTCATTTTATCATGAGACTATTTTTTCTATATAATTCTATTTTAATTTTCCGGCATATCGTTCGCTGCTACGAAGAACAAAAGATGATCGCTACTTGTTTTTCCCCTTTGTTTTCACTTGGCATGGGGCAGGAAAAGGATCTGACCACTTCTATGCATGGCCGGATGCTCTCTCCCACCTAAAGATTGGGTTTTATGTCGGGTTTTCAATTTGTAATTATATATCAATTAAAATTTGAACTCTTGTCCAACCTCATAGCTGTCTTCTAATACAAGAATACCTTTTTCCTGAGGAGCATCCGGAAGCTCTAATTCACGTGCAGAACAAATCATTCCAGAAGATGGAACGCCGCGAAGCTCAGCTGGTTTAATTAACATACCACTTGGCATTACAGCACCGATTTTTGCGACAACAACTTTTTGTCCTGCATCAACGTTTGGTGCACCACATACGATTTGTAGTGTATCTGTACCGATTTCTACTTTACAAATGTTTAGTTTATCTGCATTTGGATGCTTTTCTTTTTCAGCTACGTAGCCAACGACGAATTTCGGCGTGAGGTCTGCTTCTACTTTTTCTTCAAAGCCATTCTTTGCTAAAATGTCATTGATTTTTTCAACAAGCTCTTTTGTTAAAGTAATGTTCCCTGTTTCCTTTACTTCTACATAAGAAGACGCATTAAAGATGTTGAATCCTCCTGTTACGTTGCTTTCACGATCATAAACGCGTGCAACATCTCCTTTGCGGTCAAATGTACGGTTTTCTAATGTGATATCTTGTAAGGCAACGATTAATGTGTCGCCAATTCCTTCAAGGTTGTAAAAAACGTTCACTTTGTTCATCCTTTCTCTTTTCCATTTGTCTTCTTCCGATTCTTCGCTAAAATAAAGATTGGCTCAAAATCCCCATCTTCATATACGAATGAAAGTGATGTAATCGGAACATGACCTTCGGCAAAAAACTTCATTGTCATTTGTGCAATAATATCATAACCGATTTCGTTCACGATATCAGCAATAATTAATACATCTTGGTGCGGAACAGCTACAACCATGTCACCTGAAATCTTTTCACGCATCGATTGTAATAATGATTCATTCAAAATACGACTCGCATCATAGCCATCATTTGTGTTTAAGAAATAAAATGTATTCCCCGCCACTTCATCTTGTTTAAATGAATGACTTAAGGAACGTACATTAAACAATGCCATTTCACGTACTTGCTGCTCTGTAAGTCCTAGTTTTTGTAACAAACGTTCATCAATTAATCGATATGTTTTATTAGAATCTAATGCATAATAAATGCGCGTTTCTGCTGTATGATCTGTCATTACGAAAGGATTTCCTTCTTCAGCTTGCTTTGGAAAAGAAGTGGATCGAATAACCGGTAAAATTTTTACCGCGCCGCTTTCTTCTTTATGCATCGCAAGTAGCGCCTCTTGTACGTAATACACAACATCTTCAATCGCTGCTTCCTTCTTCACTTCCCATTTCGCTACAACTCCTGGAAGCGAAACATTAATTCCCTTTTTCGTATCTTTTTGTTCAATACGGAGCGTATCCTTCTCGCTATCATAATGAAATTCCCACTCTGGACGAGCTAATCTAGTCATTAACTCGTCTTTCATCTTTTTGCTTGTCATTTTCATTTCGTTTGCCTCCCTTCCAAAAAAATAACCTCCCCCGCGAAGGTAGAGGTTGTTTTTACAATTTAATTGGCGAGATCGCCTTATTTTAACCCTTCAATAAACGCTTCGATTTGTTCTTGTGTTTTACGATCTTTGTTTACATAGCGTCCAGTTTCTTCACCTTTATTGTACGCTACAAAGCTCGGAATGCCAAATACGTCTAATTTCACGCAAAGGTCAATAAATTCGTCACGATCTACATAGTAAAATGAGAAATCGCTATATTTTTCTTCTACTTCTGGCATAAATGGGTCAATAAAACGGCAGTCTGGGCACCATTCTGCTGAGAACATAAAAATGACGTTCTCTTCATTTTTTAATTCTTGAAATTGTTCCATGCTTTCTAATGATTTCATCTATATTTCCTCCTCTAACGAAGTGTATCTTTTCATCTCTAATCTTCTTTTATACTACCATACATCACGTATGGTGCAAGGTTTATGCTTGTTTTTCATCATACTTATATTGCCCAATTAACAGCTTTACAACATGTACAAATAATTGTGTACGATCCACATAATGATCTGTAAAGATTCCGATTGCGCCTTCATGGCTACGAATGTCTTTTCGTTTTACAAATGCCTCCATTACTTCACTTAACTCTTTTCCATCTTCAAGAGGAGAAAGAAAATCATCAGGAAGCATAATCCGTGCCCCACCTGCGACAAATACTTTCCCCGCGCTTGTCGCCAAAGCACCCCAATTGCACATAAACAAACCGTGCTCTGTTTTCATTACACCGCCTTCTAGTCCGATACCGATGTCAGCTTGTTTTTCTTCTAGTGCTCGCTTCGCTCTATTGATTGCGCCTTGCATCGTTTCTTCATCAGAAAATGGCTGTGCTGCAACTCCTGAAGGAACAGAAACTGAAGTAATACTTACCTCTTTCCATACTTCTTGTACGGCTCCTACTTTTGTTTGATTTTTCGAGCCAACTGCTACTTTCATATTGTTCACCTCTATATAAGTCATTGCTACAAAGAACAAAAGGTAATTGACACTCTTGTTCTTTCTTTGTTTTTAACTCTATATGGGATAGGGAAAATTCTGAACTTTTCTATACATGAGCGGACGCTCTCTCCCATCTAAAAAGAGTGTTTTGATCAGTTCTTCATCATATGTCCTCTTCCATTTTCCAACATATACATTACGGCTATGAAACCAAAAAAAGACCTCCACTCATTGTCTCTTTTTGGTTTCACATGGTATGGGGCTAAAAAGAGCACTGACCGCTTCTATGCATGAGCGGACGCTCTCTCCCATCTAAAAAGAGTGTTTTTATTTCTTTTCATATACGAAAAGAAAAGGCCGAATCCGGCCCTTTCTTTTAAGCATTGTTTTTAATTGTTTCTAATGTTGTTTTATCTGTTGCTTTCACAAGTTTTGTAATCAATTCTTTCGCTGCTGCATAATCATCAACATGTAAAATAGAAGCATGAGTATGAATGTAACGAGCGCAAACACCAATTACTGCTGACGGAATACCAGAGTTACTCGTATGTACACGACCTGCATCTGTACCACCTTGTGAAATAAAGTACTGGTACGGAATGTTATGTGTTTCTGCTGTATCTAAAATAAATTCACGCATTCCTCTATGTGTTACCATTGTACGGTCATAAATGCGAAGAAGTGCTCCTTTTCCTAATTGACCGAACTGCGTTTTATCCCCAGATGCATCATTTGCTGGACTCGCATCAAGCGCATAGAAAATATCTGGTTGAATCATATTAGCTGCTGTTTGTGCGCCGCGAAGACCGACTTCTTCTTGTACAGTCGCACCAGAGTATAACGTGTTTGGTAATGTTTCATCTTTTAATTCTTTTAACAATTCAATCGCAAGACCACAGCCGTAGCGGTTATCCCAAGCTTTCGCCATAATTTTCTTTTCGTTTGCCATTGGTGTAAACGGACAAATCGGAACAATTTGTTGCCCTGGTTTCACACCAATTTCAAGCGCTTGTTCATAACTATCTGCACCTATATCAATTAACATATTTTTTATATCCATTGGTTTCGCACGTTGTGCATCACTTAATAAATGAGGTGGAATCGAACCAACAACCCCAACAACTGGGCCGTTTTTCGTCATAATTTGTACACGTTGTGCTAATAGCACTTGACTCCACCAGCCGCCTAGCGTTTGAAAACGAATCATCCCGTTTTTCGTAATTTGCGTAACCATAAAGCCAACTTCATCCATATGACCAGCTACAAGTACGCGTGGGCCATTTTCATCCCCTTTTTTCAGACCGAACACGCTACCTAAACCGTCTTGGACGATTTCATCTGCATATTTACTTAACTCCTCTTTCATAAAACGGCGCACATCATGCTCAAATCCTGATGTACCTTGTAATTCTGTTAACGTGCGAAATAATTCTAATGTCTCTTTATTCACGAAGTTCCCTTCTTTCAAACCTTAGTAGAATACCTCTTTTATTGTAACGAAATTTTCGAAATGTTTCTAGTTTCTTCTTTTTTCGTTAAAATTGCATTATAATTATCATCAATACACTACTTTATAGAATTGAGGTGAATATATGCGCTGGAAAGGTTTACTAGCTGGTGTTGGTTTTGGTTTTGCAGCTGGTTATCTTGTTGCAAACAAAGTTCAAGAACAATCCCATATTTCTTCAGAGAAAGCATTAAAAATGGTGAAACAAGCATTAAGTCATAAAGGCGAAATTACTGGCTCTTGGGTACATATGGTTCCAGAGACGTTTGAAAAATATGATGTCGCGTACGAAGTATACCGCGGCGGTCTTACAACAATTTTAAATGATATACAAGAACGATTTGAATTTTTAGTAGATGCAAAAACAGGTACCGTTTTAGAAGTAACGGCTGCTTAAAACAACTCAGAAAATCAAAAAGCATAAAGTGAAACTTTGATCAGTGGAGGGCTTCATTCCCACATTGATTATTCACTCCCGGCCAATTAGATTGTTACGGACAATAATACTCCGCTTGCATAACTTTGAGGTGAGGGCTACCACTCATGAGTAGTGAGATTAAAGTGTGCAGATGAATTTCTGCACACTTTTTCACATTCTTTCAATTATCATCGCTGTCGACATCCCATGTCCAATGCAAATTGTCAGTAGGCCGTACCTTCCCTGCCTCCGCTCCAATTCATGAAGAAGAGAAGTCATTAATTTCGCACCAGTTGCCCCAAGTGGATGACCTAGCGCAATCGCACCACCATTAACATTCACCTTTTGTAAATCCGCTTCCATTTCCTTTTGCCATGCTAAAACAACCGATGCAAATGCTTCATTGATTTCTACAACATCCATATCATGAATTGTTAAATTTGATTTTTGTAGCACTTTTTTTGTTGCAGGGATAACGCCATCAAGCATTGTTGTCGGGTCAGAACCAACAACCACTTGATTAACAATACGAGCACGTGCTTTACAACCTAGCTCTTTAGCCTTTTCACTATCCATCAGCAAGATTGCTGCAGCACCATCACTAATTTGACTTGCATTCCCTGCTGTAATCACTCCAGTTTCTTTAAACACTGTTTTTAAATTTGATAACGCTTCATAAGAAGTATCCCTTCTCGGACCTTCATCATTTTCAACTAATATTTCATTGCCTTCTTTATCTACACCACGCAGTGGTACAATCTCTCGCTGAAAGTGTCCAGATTCAATAGCTTGAAGTGCACGTCTATGACTTTCTAGCGCGTAAGCATCTAACTGTTCACGTGTAATACCATATTTTTCTGCAATCATCTCAGCAGATACACCTTGATGCACAATTTGATACTTTTCGTGAAGACTACTCGGGATCGTCTGCTCATTTCCATCACTTAAAATGGGAACTTTTGTCATATGTTCAACACCAGCTGCAATCGTAATGTCCATATCCCCTGATTTAATTTCTTGCGCAGCAAAGTGAATAGCCTGTTGCCCTGAACCACAGAGCCTATTAATCGTTACTGCTGGAACCGTTATAGGAAAATCTGCTTCAAGTGCCGAAAGTCTTCCAATATTAAAACCTTGTTCGTTAATTGGCGTTACACACCCCATAACTATATCTTCTATAAGTCCTTTTTCTATATTCCCACGTTTTGTTACTTCACTCAGTGCAACTGCCGCAAGTTGTATAGGGTGAAGTAAACGAAATGCCCCATTTCTTTTACCAACTGGCGTACGTACAGCTTCAACAATAACAACGTCCCGCTTCATATTTTCTCGCCTACTTTCCCTTTTGAATAATCATAAAAACCTTTCCTAGTCTTTCTTCCAAGATGTCCTGCCTCTACAAGTTTCACAAGTGTTTGCGGCGCTCTAAACCTATCTCCAAATGCTTCCATTAGTCCTGTACTCGCAAATAGCATCGTGTCTAGCCCTACATAATCCGCTAATTCAAATGGTCCCATTGGATAGTTCAAACCAAGCTTAATTGCCTTATCAATCTCCTCTTTACTTGTAATTCCTTCTTCATACATACGCATGCACTCTAACATATGAATAGCAATTGCCCGCGACGTCACAAATCCTTGCATATCTTTCACAACAACCGTTTCTTTCCCAATTCCTTCTGAGACTGTTCTTACTGCTTGTATCGTACTTTCTGCCGTAACCACTCCTCGTACAATTTCAACGAGCTTCATAACAGGAGCGGGATTAAACCAATGCATCCCCACTACTTTTTCTGGACGACTTGTTACACTTGCAATTGCAGTTACACTTAATTCAGACGTATTCGTTGCTAGAATAGTAGATTGCGATGTATACAAATCTAACTTTTGAAAAATCTCCTTCTTTAACTGTAATATTTCTGGTACTGCTTCAATAACAAGCTCTACATTTTGGCAAGCTTCTTCCAATATAACTGTAGAAGTAATATGAGCTAGAATTCCATTTTTTTCTTCCTCTGTCATACGTCCTGCGTTCACGAAACGACCCAAGCTTTTGGTGATAGTTCCATAAGCTTTTTGTAAACTTTCTTCTGATATATCATACATTTTCACATGTTTATCGCCCATCGCTAACGCTTGGACAATGCCACTTCCCATAATTCCTGCACCAATTACTGCAATATTTCGAATCATTATTTTCCTCCTTTAATTATTTTCTTTTCATTTCCACAACATACATTTCAACAACGAATCAATACTTTCCGAAATAGTCTTGCATATTTACGAGAAATAAATGTCCTCTTGATTCTCTATCTTCTCTCTAATTATTCATACACGAACTCGCTCAATTACATCTAATTGTTCCAATCTCTCAATCTCTAACTTCGATAATCCAAGCTTTTGCAACACTTCTTCAGTATGCTCACCAAGCTTCGGTGGATTCGCAAATGTATGACTCGTATGTGTAAATACATATCCTTTCTCATTTACTAGATGCCTTGTAAATGGTGACGACGATAATTCATTTGTCTCCAAAACAGGCGCCAAACAACAATCCACTTCCATCGCAAATTTCGTCCAATACGCCAATGGCTTACTAGCAAAGAGTGCTTTCATTTGCTCATAAATGATTTGACCATCTTGAGTTAGTTCATATTGCTTATCCCCCCATTCTACTCTTCCTACCGCTTCACAAAAGGAATGCCAAAATTTCTGTTCAACTGCTCCAAGCGCAACAAACCTTTCATCGCTCGTTTCGTAGAGGGAATAACACACAATCTTACCGCTAAGCAAATCTAGCCCATGACGTTTGTTATACATTTTTTCAAGCATGATATGATTGTTCATTAACATCATTAAGCTATCTGTGAGGGAAATATCGAGATAACTCCCTTCCCCAGTTCGCTCTCTTTGAAACAATGCTGCCATAATTTTTTCTGAAGTCATCATTCCGCCTATCTCATCCCCAAGGGTAATTTTGGGATGAACCGGAATTCCTTCTTGATCTTTCAACTGTGCTAATACGCCGCTTACTGCCATAAAATTTATATCGTGGCTTGCAAGATCCGAATGTTCTTTATTTTGTCCATATCCAGTTAATGAAGTATAAATGATACTTTTATTTACCCGTTTAACTTCTTCATATCCAAGACCAAGACGGTTCATTACGTTAGGCCGAAAGCTTTCTATTAAAACATCAGATTTTTGAAGAAGTTTTTTCACTACCACTACTCCTTCTGGATGCTTTACGTTTATTGCAATACTTTTCTTGTTACGATTATTCGCACAAAAAAATGCCTGATTACCAGATTCCAACCCTCTTGCTAAATCACCATAAAGCGGTTCTACCTTTATCACTTCTGCACCTAAATCAGCAAGGCGAAGTGCTGCATACGGACCTGGTAAGTAATGAGAAAAATCAACAACTGTTATTCCTTTCAACATCATAAGCCCATACCCTTTGCAATTATATTTTTCATAATCTCATTCGCACCAGCATAAATCGCGCTTACTGGAATATCACGATAACGCCGCGCAATCTCGTATTCTTCCATATATCCATATCCACCGTGCAGTTGTATGCACTCTGCTGACACTTTTTTTGCAAGATCTGTCAGCCACCACTTCGCCATCGATACTTTCGTTACGATGTTCTCACCATTCATGTGATTGGCAATACAGTCATCGACAAATGTTCTACCAATTTCAATTTCCGTATACATCTCTGCTAATCGAAACTGTACTGTTTGAAAATCGCTTATACTTTTCCCAAATGCTTTTCGCTCTTGGACATAGTTTTTCGTTATATGTAGCATCACTTCCGCGGCTGTTTTAGCTGCAATTGCAACAATGAGACGTTCTTGCTGCAACTTTTCCATGAGATAATAAAAACCTTTTCCTTCTTCCCCTAGCAAATTCGAAGCAGGCACTTTTACATCTTCAAAAATAAGTTCTGCTGTATCTTGACTATGTAAGCCGATTTTTTTTAGTTTTTTTCCTCTTTTAAATCCCTCCATTCCTCTTTCTAAAACAAGTAGACTCATGCCTTTATGAGCCGGTTTAATATTTGTGTCTGTCTTACAAACAACGATAACTAAATCTGCATGAATACCATTTGTAATAAATGTTTTTTCTCCATTCACGACATAATAATCACCTTCTTTTCTTGCAGTTGTTCGAATACTCGCCAAGTCCGAACCTGCTCCTGGCTCCGTCATCGCAATTGCAGTTATACATTCACCGCTTACACATTTTGGTAACCAACGTTTCTTTTGTTCTTCTGTTCCATACTGCGTGAAGTATGGAACGACAATGTCATTGTGCAAACCAATTCCGATTAAACTTGATCCAACCTTTTCAAGTTCCTCGTTAATGACAACCGAATATCCAAAATCAGCACCTGCTCCACCATACCGCTCATCTACCATTGGACAAAGAAAACCTTTACTCCCCATACTTGTCCAAAAAGCACGAGGAATTATTCCTTCTTTTTCCCATTCGTTATAGTATGGATATGCTTCCTTTTCTAAAAATTTATGAAAAGCATCACGAAAAATGTGATGCTCCTCCTGTAAATATTTATGCCTCATCATATCCTCCCCTTAGCTTCCGTTTCTGCATTACGCAAAATAAACTTTTGAATTTTACCGCTTGCATTTCTTGGCAGTTGTTCAACAAACACATAGCGACGTGGACGTTTATAATCAGCAAGCTTATCACTTACTTTGCAATACTCATCTAATATCTCTTCGGTAAGAAACTGATCTTTTGAAACGATGTATGCTAGAACACTTTCTCCCCAAAGCTCATCTTTCTCTCCAAGCACCGCAACATCTAAAACACTTTCATGTGTATACAAAAAATCCTCGACCTCACGTGGGTAAATGTTTTCTCCACCACTAACAACCATATCGTCAACGCGATCCGCAACGTATAAATAACCATCTGTATCTACATACCCCAAATCTCCTGAATGGTACCATCCTTTATATAATGCTTTTGCTGTTGCCTCTTCATTGTTGTAATACCCTTTCATCAAACAGGAACCTCGCATAATAATTTCTCCGATTTCATACGGTCGTAATATATCATTCGGCTCAGATGGCCCTTCTTCATTTGGACGGACAACACGGATTTCATGATTATAGGCAGCTTTTCCTGCAGAACCTACTTTAGTAAGTTGCTCATTCTCTCGTAAAAAAGTAACTGCCGGTCCCATTTCCGTCATACCATAGGCTTGTACTAATGAAACATTCAATTTTTCATCACAAGCTTTTACAAGTGCCGGTGCCATTGAAGCTGCTCCATATAAACCGTACCTAAGAGAAGATAAATCATACTGCATTAAGTCTTCCTGCAACATCATATTCCACATTGTAGGTGCCGCGAACATAACAGTAACCTTCTCTTTTTCAATCGTTTCGAGCACATTCTTTGCATCGAAATGGTGCAGAATAATATTCGCCCCGCCGCTATGTACCCTTGGAACGAAGCAACAGTGCAGCTCAGCACAATGAAACATCGGTGCTGTTACAAGACCACGACTATTCTCGGTATAATGTAAATATGCGATTCCCATCAAGCTTTGATCGATAATTTCTCGGTGACGGTGAAGTACTCCCTTCGGATAACCGGTTGTTCCACTTGTATACATAATGGAACAAATATCATCTTCTTTTACTTCTACTGTTTCAAAATCCGGTAATGCATTTGATAGTTTTTCTTCATATGAAATAGAAAACGGTGGATGATTTTGGTCAATGTACCAGAACTGGATATGAGGAAATTGTTTATGAATACTTTGTATTTGGGAGGATAATTGCTTTTCAAAAAGTACGATTTTTGGAGAAGCATCTTCTAATATATAACTGAGTTCTTGTGGTTTTAATCTAAAATTAATCGGATTAAATACGGCGCCAATTTTTGCACAAGCGAAACATGTAGTTGCTAGTTCACTACTATTAAAGAGAAAAGTCGAGACGTGATCACCTTTTTGTATACCACTTTTTTGGAGCGCATGAGCTAGCTTATTCACCTGTTCATTCCATTCTGTATACGTCCAGCGAATATTTTTTTTCGGTTCAACAATCGCTTCTTTATTTGGATAATTTCCAGTAGTCAGTTCAAGTAAATTTCCAATCGTTATATGCAATATATTTCCCCCTTTCGAATAAAAAGCTTCTCATATAGAGCATGTCATAATGCAGTAACTCAGAGATATTATAACAATCTTCAGAATATTTTAATAGTATTTCTTTCGACAAATCCTTGCAATGTGTTTGTAGTTGAACAAGAACATAAAAAATTTACTTTTTAGTGGAGGGGGTGACCCTCCACTCCATACTTCTATCTTTCTTACACTTCACTTGATACATTTTCCTCTTTTCGTTCTACCTTCTCAACCATATTCCCTTCCTCATCCCACTTCACAGCGCGATAATAGGCATCATGATAAAAGGTGAACCATGCTTTCTTTTCTGTACCATACTTCATCCATTTTTGCTTATGTTCAATTGAAGTCATTGGATAATCATCATATGCCATCACCCATAATACGTTTTGATGAGCATGCGTTGGCAAGAGATCCGCTAAATGAAGCATCGTTTCTCCTTTACTTTCAAGAACAATTACAGCATGACCATCACTATGCCCTCCTGTATGTACCATTCTGACTTCATCTGAAATTTGTATTTCGTCTTTGAAAGTGACAATTTGCTCTACAATTGGCTCCCAATTTTCTTTCCAATATGTATTACGAGAGCGGATATTAGGGTTTCTCATTTCATTCCATTCTATTTCTGATACATACACTTTTGCATTTGGAAACGTCGGAACAAGCTCACCATCTTCCGATTTTGTTAATCCTGATGCATGATCAAAATGAAGGTGTGTCATTAATACATAATGAATATCTTCAGCTGTTAGACCGTGTTCCGCTAGAGAATGTTCAACTGACGATTCTTCTGTTATCCCTTGATTCCGCTTCATTTTTTCATTCATTTTATTATTTCCAATTCCTGAATCAATGAGCATATTTCCTTCTTTCGTTTGTACAAGCAACGGATCTGTTCTTAAATAAATATGATTTGTATCATTATGTTTATATTTGCGTGACCATAAGATTTTTGGTACGACACCAAACATCGCTCCCCCATCTAAATGAGTGTTCCCTCCGCGGAGCCATGTCACTTTTATTTCTCCGATTTTTAAAGATTCCATTCCACATTCCCCCTTTTCCATTTTCCCCCGCTATTCGCGTGCAGTAAGACTCCCACCTCAAAATGCAGCAAAAGCAAAGAAGTTAGTCGGGGAATCAACTGCCCGTAAAAGCCCGATTGGTGCGGGCTGATAATCAGTGGGGGATGAAAAAGACCCCCACTGATTACAGTTTCTCTTTATTCTAACACAAAATTCAGAATGTTTTTTCACAACAAAAAAACCTGCGCATTACTGCGCAGGTTCTGTTCGATATTTCGCTTCAACACGATAAATACGATGTCCTTTACTAGAAAACTTCTCTTCGTATTCCGTCATAATGTTACCTTCGAAATCACTGTTATGAAGATCTAAGCTAAGGAATGTGAGTAGCATGCCATATTCAGCCATACTCATAAGAGAGTATTCAAATAAACTTTGGTTATCCGTTTTAAAATGAATCTCTCCGCCTGTTACTAACACTTCTTCATAATTGCGTAAAAATGTTTTATACGTTAAACGACGCTTCTCGTGACGATTTTTTGGCCATGGATCTGAGAAGTTTAAATACACACGGTCAATTTCGCCTTCCGCAAAGAAAACTGTTAAATCTTCAGCATCTTTATTAATTAATTTTAAGTTTGGTACTTCTTCTTCAATTAACCTATCAAGCGCATCTACGATAACACTTGTGAATTTTTCAATTCCGATATAGTTAATATGCGGATTCGCTTTTGCCATCTCATAAACGAAACGACCACGACCTGTTCCTACTTCAATATGGATCGGATGGTTATTTCCAAACACTTCTTTCCAATTGCCACAACGCTCCTCTGGGTTTCCAATTACAAACTGTGAATACTCATTAATTCGATCCATTGCATATGGTTTATGTCTTAAACGCATAGATGTCTTCCTCTCTTTACCAGACTATTTTTAGAAGGTTTATTCCTTCTTTCTTTTTTAATCAATCTATCAAACAAAAAACCAAGTACGTACGAGCACTCGGTCCGTTTCTTTCAAGTATAAGGTGTTCCATTTTGATACAAACTACAAAGAGCATAGAACGAAACTCTCCTGTAGAAACGTTTCGTTAGCCAATGATTAGCTACTCCATGACGAAATAGAAAATTTCTCTTACTTGTTCAAATTGAACAACAATCGAAAGGATGATCCAATCATGCCGATTAATCAACAACATCAATTAGAAATTTTAAAAGATATTCTAGTCAATCACCAAAGCGATTGCTGTGGAACGGTTTCTGAGTGCGAACAATTAGAACGGCTCATTCAATCATTGCTTGCAAACGATAGTGTGAACAGCGATGTAAAAACAATGCTAAACGATGTATATTACTATAGTCAATCGGGTAAATATTCTCCTGATTTAGACAATCATATTTCCAATAATCAAGAGCAACTCACGCAATGGATTTCTGGAATGGACAATTTCTCTTAAATTATTTATTACTCTGAAGCAAGTAGTTGCTGTAAATATTGATGCCAATATTCAGCTTCTGCTTGCTGTTTTTTTGTTGTATGCCCTTGAACAGATAAAATAGTTTGTGCCACTACATACCACTTCATACGATGAACCAATGATTCATTCATTTCAATTCCATAATACGCTAACCATTCGTCCCATTCGTGACGCGGAACATACCAATATAATAACATGCCAAGATCAAGAGCAGGATCCGCAATAAGCGCTCCATCCCAATCAATTAAAAATAATTCATCTTCGTCCGATAATAACCAATTGTTATGATTGACGTCACAGTGGCACACGACAAACTCATCATATTCAACATCTTTCAGTGTGGCTTTTAAATATCGTAGCCCTGTCTGAATCGTTTCATCCGTTCTTAAATCTCCTCTTAAAACAAAATACAATTGTTGCAATAACTCCTGCGCATAGAGCGGCTGTTTTCCAAGCCTTTGTATCATCTGCACAAGCGCTTTAGATGAATGTATTTTTTTTAAAAGCTTCGCAACACACTCAAGTTTCATATCCTCTGGCTCTAGCTTTTGTCCTGGAAGCCACTTTTGAGCTGAAATCACATCACCGTTCGTCACTCTTCTTGTCCAAAGTAATTTTGGAACAATTCCTTCTGCCGACAATACCGCTAAAAAAGGCGATGTATTCCGCTTTAAAAATAGCTTTTGTTGTCCATTTTGCGCAATATATGCATCGCCTGTTGCCCCACCAGCTGGTATAAGACTCCACTCTTCTCCTAATAATTGTTCCAACCATTCCATATTCATTACCCGTTAACAAATCCTTATCTTTTATAGTTATGAAAAGAAAAACCGCAACACCTTTTGAAGATGTTGTGGATTCATATGAAAACTCCCGCCACTTAGCTCCTTTGGCTCTTGAAGTAGGGGTTTCTCGTGTTAATCTTCTCTAACAGATGATTAACACGAGTGAAGTTGACACAGCTGCCTGATGCACAACCCCTCTATTCCATTGGCAAACGCCCCTGGAACTACTGTTTTAATATATTGTATAAAGACAGTTACTAGCAATTCATCTTCATCCTCAAAGACTATACTGGGCATATTCCTTGAAGGTGGAGTTTTCTTGCTTTTTTTTGATAAAAGAAAACTTGGCATGGGCCAAGAAATCAAGACAAACTAACCGTCTATTCTTTATATTTTACAAAACCAATAATACAATGACAACTTATCGAAATCGTCACCTTTGTCAATTCTACATTTATTATATTCTCATCGTCAAGTAGCGATTTGTCACATTATCGCCAATATATACGAGCTAATCGGAACCATTTGAAGTTCACTTCCTTGAAATGAAGAAATCGGATGTACTTTCGCTTTTGCACTGTCTGCTAATAAGTACCACATTTCGTGTTTCGGCAGTGAAATCGTTTCTAATTGCACACCATTATGAAACAACACCACAATTTCCTTCCAAGGACCAAACTTTCCTATATTTTGCAAATGATAAGCAACAACAGTAGGAGATGTTTGTAAAAATGTCATATGCTCCTTTATAAGATTCGCTGACTGTAAGCGAAACGCTCTATGTGCCTTACGAATCGCAATCAAGCCTTGTATATAAGCAATTGTTTCTATTTCTTTCTCTTTTTGATCCCAATCGAGTTGATTAATTTCGTCAAGCGCATTATAACTATTTTCATTTCCTTTCTTAGAACGATAAAACTCTTGTCCTGCATGTAAAAATGGAATTCCTTGTGAGAGTAATGTCATCGCTGTCGCTAAACGATGACGCCTTTTTTGCACTTCTTCCGTTTCCTGATTGCTACGCACGAGTTTATCCCACATCGTCATATTGTCATGACATTCCACATAGTTAATACTTTGAATGGGTTCTAAAAATAACCCGTCTCCTTTTTCATTTACAAGACTTCCTGATAACACATATTGCAAATGCGCGAGGTCTACACTTCCTCCAAATGCAAAACCACGTTTACTTACATCAAACGTGCTACCTTTTATCCCATCACGAAATTGATCGTTGAACTGCGCGATTTGTGGCATTTTGTTTGCATTGTTAAGCGTTGCCTTCTCTTCTGCCGGAAGCGGTGTTTGTAAATCCCAGCCTTCCCCTAATAACAGTGCATCCTTTTTTCTTTTCCTTATTTCCTTTTCTAATTCATTCATCGTTTCTACATCTAAAATTCCCATTAAATCAAATCGAAAACCATCCACGTTATATTCAGTAAGCCAATATAAAACAGAATCAATAATAAATTTCCGCATCATTTTTCGCTCTGATGCTAGATCATTCCCAACTCCAGTTCCATTTGATGGCATGCCATTTTCATCATGTCTGAAATAGTATCCTGGTACAAGCTTTTCAAAAGATGACGTTTCTCTTTCATATACATGGTTATATACAACATCCAAAATAACGCGGAGTCCATGCTCATGAAACTTTTCAATAAGTTGTTTACATTCCTTGATTCGGTTATAAGGGTCAGTAGGATCACTTGCATACACTCCCGTTGGAACGTTGTAATATAATGGATTATAGCCCCAGTTATACGTTACAAAAGGAGTCGTTTCATCTACTCCAGCAAAGTGATGAAGAGGTAAAAGCTCAACATGTGTGACTCCTAATCCTTTTATATAAGAAAAGGCCGTCTCTGTCCCAAGTCTCCCTTTCGTATTCTCTTCTGTTAATCCAGTATATGTCCCCTTTTTTTCCACACCACTATTTGGATGCATAGTGGCATCACGAATATGCAATTCATAAAGGATTGCATCCGTAAAAGAGTCAAGTTTAGGTAATGAAGTTTGTTCTTTTACATATATCTTCACAAGATCAATTACAATTCCATACTTACCATTCACCGATACCGATTTTGCATATGGATCTACAGCTTCATTCCATATTAAATTAATACAAACGAGAAATGTATACCTTGCTAATTCAAAGTCTCCTTGTAAAATACGAGACCAAACACCATTCTCTTCTCTTTGCATCTCATAATCCGTATACTCTTTATCATTTTTATAAATTCTTACTTTCGCAAGTCTTGCAGTTGGTGCCCACATTTTAAAAGTTGTTTTTTCCTTTCTATAACAAGCCCCTAAATCGCTACCATCATAATAATATTTTTCATCAAATACAGCCGTTCGAATAACCGCTCCAATTTGTAAATCTGTTTCTTCATTCCGCTCATCCCGCACTGTATAATACTTCCCCACATCAAGTGGATATTCTATATAACATTCATACTTTGTTACATCTGCAAGGGAAATAATTTGAGCAACCTTAAGCTCCCACACATGATTTCCTTCCTGCATAAAAAATGTCCGGCTTGTTCCATACGTATGCGGGAGCAAAATTGTAATTTTATTCATTTCATCTAAATAGGCTTCAAATGGACGCTTTACTTTCAGCATAAAAAATCACCATCATTCTCGAAATTAAAATGAAACTATATGAATACAATTTGAAAAACCGACATAAAACCCAATCTTTAGGTGGGAGAGAATAACTGGCCATTCATAAAAGCGGTCAGAACCTCTTCCTGCCCCGTGCAACGTTAAAACAAAGAGAGAAAACAAGTAGCGATCACTTTTTGCTTTACATAACAGGGGATTTTATGTTGAAAAATCAAAATGGTTTTATATATCTGTAAGAAATAGGTATCCCCTAAAGATAAAGTGAAACTTCCATCAGTGGGGGTTTTCTTCATCTTCCACCCATCTCCCTTGTTTCTCTCTGAATATTGAGGTGGGGGGGCTTACTACCCGAAAATAACAGGATAAATGGGATGTTACACAAACTTACTATTTTCTATAGTATATTCACATTCATAAGAAACGTTTTCACACTTTAAGATTCTGTAACTTTATTTCATAAACTGACTTATACTTTGGAGTTTGATGGACGTGAGACTCATACAATGTAATCGTATCAGCCTGAAACACTATCGCATCTAATTGCTTCAGATCTTTAAGATTAAATGTTTCTTCTCCCATCCACTTACGAGCAACAGTAATATGCGGATGATAGGGACGTGTTTCAAGCGAAAAACCGTTTCTTTCACAAATAGCATGCACCTGTTTTTGCATATCAAATAACGCTTGATTTTCTTTTAATCCAGCCCAAAATATACGTGGGCTCTCTACTAGGCCAAATATAGAAAAATTTTGCAGCGTGAGATCTAATTCCGTTTTATTTGTAAGGAGTTGTAATCCTTTCTCTATTCCTTGCAATTGTTCCTGCGTCGCACTCCCTAAAAAAGCAAGGGTAATATGATAGTCTTCCTTATATACCCATGAGCGAAATGGCAACTTGTCCTTCATTTCTTCTTTGTAATTTTCAAGTATTTCTTTTATATGATCCGGCAGGGTAACTGCTAAAAAATAATGTGGTACCATTTGTATCTTCTCCTTTCTTGTTATTGTTGCTTTTCTTTTGTATCTCATTCAATTGGATAAAAAGAATCCGCTCCCTAAGATAGAGAGCGGTCATATATCACAGTAAAATCAACCTATTTCGCTAATTCATAAATTGCCTGTGCATAAATTGCTGTTGCTTTTAGTAAATCTTCTATTTCAATATACTCATCTTTTTGATGAGCAAGTTCTTCTTTTCCAGGGAAAAGCGGACCGAATGCTACACCAGCTTTTAATGAACGAGCATATGTACCGCCACCAATTGCTAATAGCTCCGCTTTCTCTCCTGTTTGTTCTTCATACACACGCTGTAATGTACGAATTAAAACATGATCTTTATCAACGTGATGCGGACGTGAGTTAGAATAATCAGCTACTTGGAAGCCTTTGTTGCCGACATAGTCTTTTAATTTCTGCACTGTCTCTTCAAAATTCGTTGTTACTGGATAGCGCACATTTAAACCTAAGTTTCCGCCTTCTTCTTTCGTATAAGAAAGACGACCTACATTGACTGTTAACGGTCCGCTAATTTCATCTTTATAAGCGATTCCTGCTTTTTCTCCAAGCGTATCATTCGTAAATGTTTCTGTAACAAATGCCGCAAATGAAGCGCCTTTACCGTCAAGAGCAATCGTTGTTAAAAAGTTCGCTAATAAGAGTCCTGCATTTTCACCTTTTTCAGGAGTAGAACCGTGAGCTGAAACTCCTTCTAGTTGTAGTGTCACGGTATTTCCTGCTACATTTGCTTTACCTGTCTTCTTCACAGTTTGTAAGTATTGTTCATAAGCATTTCTGAGTTCCTCTGCTTTTTCAGTCGTAATCACTGCTTCCGCAAAATCAGGAACCATATTTAAACGGCGACCTGAAGCAAATAAAACAAGCTCATATTCCCCGCCTTCTGTTTCGCTATTCTTTTGCACAACTTGTATATCAGAAATCCCTTTTTCCGCATTAATAATAGGAAAATCTGCATCTGGTGCGAACCCCATCGTTGGCATTTCTTCATTTTTGAAATAATGATCGACACATTTCCAGTTGCTTTCTTCATCCGTTCCTAAAATCATGCGTACGCGTTTTGAAAGCGGCAATCCTAATTCTTTTACAATTTTCATTGCATAGTAAGCAGCCATTGTCGGCCCTTTATCATCAATTGCACCGCGTGCAAAAATCTTTCCGTCACGAATATCAGCGCTATATGCAGGTGTTGTCCATCCATCTCCTTCTGGCACAACATCAACGTGACAAAGAATACCCACCAATTCTTCTCCTTGTCCCATTTCAAGGTGTCCTGCATACCCTTCTAAATTTTTAGAAGTAAATCCTTCAACTTCTCCTCTATGTAACATGAAGGATAGTGCTTTCGCTACACCTTCTCCAAACGGTGCACCTTCTTTTGCTGTTTCTTCTTCCCATACACTTTTAATTTGCAGGAATTGCTGCGTGTCATGAATTAATTCATCTTTTCTTTTCTCAACTTCTTCTGTCCAATTAATTGCTGACATAACTTATTCACCTCTTCTATATTCTCTCTTTCATCATAGCAAACGAAAATCCGATATGCCAATAAGAGAAGATGAAATAACGAATGATTATAATATTTCAGATATTTCACATTAATTTTTCTTTTATTTTCTAAAAAAATTTGCAGGAATTTGACGGTTTACGTAGAAATTTATGTGGTAGTTGATAGAAGAGACATAGAATGTCAACTACCAATATTTTTATATTTTATTATTTGTTAAACTTTTGTAAAATTTAACTAGGTTAAAGCATGAAATTTGTCAAGTGGAGTACAATGGAAGTAAGGACCTTCTTTCCTGAATGGGGTCAAAAAAACTAGTAGAGGAGTGGTTTTCTCTTGAAACCTACGACTACTCGTATGCTAACACGCATTAAATCAATTTATATGTACATCAATGAGAATGGTACGGTAACGACGAAAGACCTTGTAGATGAGTTCGGGATCACACCGCGAACGATACAACGTGATCTGAATGTGTTGCAATTTAATGAACTCGTGTATAGCCCTTGCCGCGGTAAGTGGACAACAACAGGAAAGAAAGTGAGAATGACCTCATAACGAAAACAATTGTATCTAAAATATAATACATACCCCTTTCTGATTTCACAGAAAGGGGTTCTTTCTATTTTTAGAATCGGTCTCAATCTTGACTCTCTGTTTGAACTTGATACGTTTTTAACATTTCCACTTCTTCATCTGTTAATTCACGGTATTGACCAAGTTCTAATTCTTCATCTAACACTAAAGGTCCCATCTCCGTTCTCTTTAAGTAGACAACCTTTTTCCCTACCGCTTCAAACATGCGCTTTACTTGATGGAATTTTCCTTCTGTAATGACAAGCTCGATTTCAGACACATCATCGCTTTTCAAAATTGTAAGTTCACCTGGCTTCGTTTCGTAGCCATCATCTAAAATAACACCTTTTGCAAATTCTTCTACATCTTTTTCTGTTACAACTCCAGCTACGTGTGCATAATATTTTTTCGGAACGTGCTTTTTCGGAGATAATAACTGATGCGTAAGCTTCCCGTCATTTGTTAATAATAGGAAGCCTTCTGTATCAATATCAAGTCTTCCAACTGGAAACGGATCAAAGATTGCATCTTCTAATTCCAATAAATCCACAACTGTTTCATGATTATCATCTTCTGTTGCCGAAATGACCCCTTGTGGTTTATGCATCATTAAATATACAAATTCCTTATATTCAACAATCTCACCGTGAATTGTAACCTCTTGTTCTTCTACATTCACATGAAACTTCGCATCTTTTACTGAAATTCCATCAATTTTTACAACGCCATCCTTTAATAACTTCTTTACTTCTTTTCTACTTCCATATCCCATATTTGCTAATAATTTATCTAATCTCATTCTTTCACCTTCTTGTATTTATCATAGAAAAGGGGACGTGTATTACGCCCCTTTTGATTTCATCTTTATTTTCAGCTTACCGCCAAGCTTACGCTGAATCTTTTCTAAAGCTTCTCCGCCAAATACTCTTACAAGTACACCTGTGCGAATCGCTAACAATCCGTAAGTAAGGCCACCAATACCTGCACAAACCGCAACAGTAATCAGTGCACCAAATCGGCCCTCGGGCGAAATCACAAAGGATAAAATTCCTTGTGATAGTTTTACGACAATGACCATCACAATTGTTAATATTGCAATTTGGAATGTTCGTTTATATACAACACCGAATGAATAGTGTGCATGTTTTCGAATTTGTTTATTCGTATACCAAATGGAAGCTAGGAATCCAATACCTGTTGCTAAAACAGCTCCAACTGTACCGAAGTAACGAATTAAAATCACATTACATAAAAACTTCAAAATAACGCCCATGCCAAGCGCAATAATCGCATGCTTCTGCTGATTAATCCCTTGTAATATCGCTGCAGTCACTGTAAATAGCGCGAATAATAACGCAACTGGCGCATACCACATCAATACTTGTCCACCTAATGGATCCTTTTCATAAAACGCTGTATAAATCGGATACGCAAGTGTCGAAATACCAACTACCGCTGGTAATGTCAAGAACATATTTGCCTGGAATGTTTGTGTAATTTGTAGTTTTAAATAGCGAAATTGTTTTTCTGTAAATGATTTTGTAATTGCTGGAACAAGAGTTAAACTAAACGCCGTCGCAAGTGACACAGGAATCATAATTAATTTATGCGTCCACATCGTAAAAATGCCGAGTGCTCGCTCTGCGATATCGCCTTGTCCAATCGCTTGCATAATAGAGTTGAATGTTAATGTATCAATTTGTTGATATAAAGGAATTGTTAATCCAATAACAACATAAGGAATTGCATATGCAAATAATTCTTTAAATAATTGAGCTGTACTTACTGTTGATTCTGGTACAGTTTGTTCAATTAAATATTGATCGAGATGCTTTTTGCGTTTTAACCAGTACCATATTAACACACCAAGCGCTCCCACAGCTGAAACAAACGCTGCGAAAGTTGCCACTCCAACTGCTGCTGCTACTGATCCACCTATTACTTTAATGACAATAAAACTACCCGCTAATAAAAAGACAATGCGAATAATTTGTTCAATAATTTGCGATACCGTAGTCGGTCCCATCGATTGATGACCTTGGAAATAACCACGAATTAAACTTGCTGCTGGTACAACAATAAGCGCAAAACTTACGAGGCGAATAATCATCGTAACATCTTCTATACTATTGCGTACACTTTGTTTACCAAGCATTGCCTCAGCAAATAATGGCGCAGACATGTAAAGAACTAAGAAGGAAAGGATTCCTGTTGCAATCATCATAACCATTCCCGAGCGGAACATTCTCCGGCTCGTCTTATAATCTCCAAGCGCATTATATTTAGAAACAAACTTTGAAACAGCAAGCGGCACTCCCGCCGTTGCAATACTTAAAAAGATCGTATATGGAATATATCCATACGTATAGAGCGTTCCGCCTTCTGTGCCAACTAAGGCATGAAATGGAAAGACATAAATCATGCCTAGAAACTTAACTAAAAAAGTTCCTAACGTCACAATAAGCGTTCCGCGCAGAAATTTTGAATCGGACATAGATGATCCTCCTACATATATAACGCTGAACTCTAACCTTTGTATTGTACCACAATTCTTCAGCGAAACAGTATATCACTGAATTTTTCTTTTCTATGAAAACATGCTATTCTTTTAGGCAGGAAATGTAGAAAATGAGGTCGATATACTATGCATTATGATGTGATTGTCATCGGAGGAGGCCCTTCAGGATTAATGGCCGCAATCGGTGCTGCTGAAGAAGGCGCACGCGTCTTGCTTCTTGATAAAGGAAATAAACTAGGACGTAAGCTTGCGATTTCTGGCGGTGGGCGTTGCAACGTAACAAACCGCTTACCGCTTGATGAAATTGTGAAACATATACCAGGAAACGGTCGCTTTTTATACAGTGCTTTTTCCATCTTTAATAATGAAGATATTATTACATTCTTCGAAAAGCTTGGTGTAAAGCTAAAAGAAGAGGATCATGGGCGCATGTTCCCTGTATCAAATAAAGCGCAATCTGTTGTCGATGCTTTATTAACACGATTAAAAGAACTAGGCGTTAAAATGCGTACGAACACACCAGTTGAAACGGTAGAATATGAAAACGGACAAACAAAAGCCGTTATTCTCAAAACAGGTGAAGTTTTGGAAACAAATCATGTTGTAATTGCTGTTGGCGGAAAATCTGTCCCTCACACTGGTTCAACTGGGGATGGCTACGCTTGGGCTGAAAAAGCGGGACATACAATTACAGAACTTTTCCCAACAGAAGTCCCAATTACTTCAAACGAACCATTTATTCGTGACCGTACATTGCAAGGCCTTGCTTTACGCGATGTAAACTTAAGCGTATTAAATCCAAAAGGAAAAGCTGTCATTTCTCATAAAATGGACATGCTCTTTACCCACTTTGGTATTTCTGGCCCAGCCGCTCTTCGCTGTAGCCAATTCGTTGTAAAAACGATGAAAAAATTTAAAATGCGCACAGTAGAAATGAGCATCGATGCACTGCCAGAAGAAAATAGCGAACAGCTCTTCCAACGCATGATGAAACAAATGAAAGAAGAACCCAAAAAAGGAATCAAAAATGTGTTAAAAGGATATGTTCCTGAACGTTATTTCCTATTCTTATTAGAAAGAAATGGAATTGACGGTAGCGAACAAGCTGGGCAAGTTTCACACGAAAAAATCCGTGCACTTGTGAAAGACTTCAAAGAGTTTAAAGTAACAGTAAACGGCACACAGCCACTTGAAAAAGCATTCGTTACAGGCGGCGGCGTTTCTGTTAAAGAAATTCATCCGAAAGAAATGGCTTCTAAATTAATGAATGGTCTATACTTCTGCGGAGAAGTTCTTGATATTCATGGCTATACAGGCGGCTACAATATCACCTCCGCTCTTGTCACAGGGCGAATCGCCGGAACAACTGCAGGACAAAACGCAAAAGTGCAGTACTAAAAAAGAAACACGGGTGGATTCTTTCCCCTCCTGTTTCTTTTTTGTTGCCTTATATAGCTTAGTAGCTTTATATTTTATATTGTTGAATATTATAAAGGGGAAAACATATGAGAAAAAAAGTCATGATATCTTTAATGTTAATGACGTTTCTTTCCGCTGTGGAAGGAACGATTGTTAGTACGGCAATCCCTCGTATAACGAGTGATTTATCTGGCGTTGAACTTGTTAGTTGGGTGTATGCAATTTATATGCTCGCAACTGCTGTCTCGACTCCAATTTACGGAAAACTAGCAGATTTATTTGGACGTAAAAAAGTACTGCTCATCGGCGCAGCCATCTTTTTAATCGGTTCTGCATTATGCGGAGTCGTGACATCGATGGAACAATTAATCGTCTTTCGCGCTCTTCAAGGTATAGGTGCCGGCGCTGTTATGCCAATTACAATGACGATTATCGGAGACTTATATAGTGAAGCGAAAGATCGCGCAAAAGCACAAGGCTGGATGAGTGCTGTTTGGGGCGTTTCTGGTGTTGTTGGGCCGCTAGTAGGTGGATTTTTAGTCGATTCTCTTTCTTGGCGCTACATCTTCTTCTTAAATGTTCCATTTGGAATTCTTGCTTGTGCGATGATTGCAATTTCTTATAAGGAGTCAATCAAACCAGCAAAACACCATATCGATTATCCTGGTGCAATTATCTTCTCATTAAGTACAATTGCGTTACTATATGCACTCTTAACAGGAAGCAGCAAGCAAAACTGGGGCGACATTACAATTATCGGCCTCTTAATCTTTGCAGCTGTTTCATTCATTATTTTCTTATTCTTTGAGAAAAAATCTCCGGAGCCATTAATTCCGTTAGCACTTTTCTCTAACCGTACATTATCAACTGTAAACGTCCTAACACTTATTGCTGGCGCCATGATTATTAGTATTACAATGTACCTTCCAATTTGGAGCCAAGGGGTATTAGGCAAAAATGCTACAGAAGCTGGACTTATTCTGATGCCAATTCCTGTTATGTGGACATTTGGTGCGATTCTTTCTGGGAATTTAGTTGGTAAGTTACAAACGAAACAAATCATTTTACTTGGAGCTAGCATTTTATCAGTCGCTACCTTCTTATTATTCATATTATCAACTCATTCACCAGCATTTCTAATTTATGTTGCAGTCGGACTATTCGGCTTAGGAATGGGACTTATTACACCAATTTATATGGTAACCATCCAAGCAGCTGTCCCTGCACATACACGCGGAACAGCAATTGGTTTAAACACATTTGTTAATACATTTAGCCAAACATTAGGTGCCGCTATCTTCGGAACAATCTTTAATACGATGATTCATGCACAAGGCATGCAAAATGTTGATCTTGTCTCAGGTGGACATGGCGGTACAACAAATGTAGTAACAAAATCACAAGAAGTATTAGCTTCGAGCGTACACATCATTTATATGAGTACATTTGCACTCGCACTACTTACACTATTTATCGGGTGGCTTCTATTAAAGCCAGCTACGCAAACAACTGAACAGTAAAAAAGAGGATGATCGTTCATAGCGATCATCCTCTTTCTATATATCGGCGCTTCGACAATACGTGACAACACTTACTCTTCATGTTCCACCACATATTTGAGCATAGACAATTTATTATTCCAAAACTGTTCATAATAGGAAAGCCACTGCTGTAATTCGGCCAACGGCTCAGGCTGCAACCGATATATCTTTTCTCTCCCAACTTTTCTTCCGCTTACTAATTTCGCTTCTGAAAGAATGTGAAGATGTTTCGCTACAGCTGTACGACTCATTGGAAAATGATCTGTTATTTTAGAAATCGGCAATTCTTTTTCAGTTAATAACCGGAGTACTTCGCGGCGTGTTGGATCAGCAATTGCTTGAAAGACATCGTATTTCGCTGCTGATGAGGACACTTATCCCTCAACAACCTTTTTCAGTTTTTCATTTACAATTGCTACCCAGCCACCTGCCATTCTATCGCGAATAACAGAACTTTTCTCGTTTGCTTTCGGAAGAATTGTATCAGCCTGCTTCCATCCACCATGAATAAGAGTAAACTCCGTTTTATCTCCTAAATCTTTCAAAATAAATGAAACGACCCAACCATCTGTATCCCATGAAAAAGATAAACGATGAGGCTCATCAATTTCTAACACTTTACACGGAGATGGTCCAAAAGGTGATTGCACATGAAACTCATGCCCTACCTTAGGTTCAAAGTCATTTGGCATAAACCAAGATGCAATCCCTTCTGAAGTCGATACTGCATTCCATACTTTTTGAATAGGCGCTTCAAAAATAACTGTTTGTTTAATATCTTGTAATGTATTTTGCTGATCCATACTATTTCTCCTTTATATAGGCCGTTACAATGTAACACCTTTTGGTTTTATTTTATAATATAACACCTTTTGGTTTCACGTCAATAAATCTCCATTTGCCCGTTGAGAAATTCTCAACATTTTTTCAACAAGACAAACACCAGTGCAACATTTCGTCATAATATACTCACAAAAGCAAACACATCTCAATCCTTAGCCTCCCTCCTTCCCTTGGGATTTATTTAGAAAACACATTGATATAAACGAGATATGTATACGCAATGTAATTTGAGCAGGTGGCGATTTTCAAAAACAATAAACTGACTACCTACTCACTCTTTTTCTTTAAAAATTTTTAACAATAAAAGGAGATGAAAGATATGTATTACTGCATTCATTGCTCTGAAATTCATCATGAAAGAGGTTTGACTGATCGAGTCTTCAAAAATGGTTTTTATATTGATCCATTCCTAGGTGAACGCTACCATCTCGGTATGTGTAAAGATGCTACCACTGGTGAAAAAGTTCTATCTACAAAAGAAAACCTGGCACCACAATCCATTATGAATGCTTTACCAACCCATATAATTTCTACTTAAAAACATAAAAAAGAGCTGGTTCCCCAGCTCTTTTTTATGTTTTATAGATAACCATCGCCGAAAAACAATAAATTTGATTTTCATCGTCATTAATGGATACACCAACTTGATATTTAATATCTACAAGCTGTTCGTCATTCAGCTTCTTTAGAAACACATTTACGGAGTCTTCCAAGTCCTTTTCATGACTTTCATCAAACACCTTAACACGAATCATGTTAACACCATCCTAGATCACAGCTCTCCGCCGCTCGATTATTGCCACGGTGCGTATCTATGATGCGATAAAACTTACCATCTTCATATACATATCCGTCTTCTAACACATATTGCTTATCTTCAGTATAGACATAAAACTTACCTATCATAAATTTACTTGTATATAATTCTAAATAATTCGATTTAAATCTTGCTACTACCTTATTCGTAATATCAATTTTAATTGTGCGTCCCACCATCTCTCCCTCCTTTAAAAAGAACGGATTTAGGTATATTGTATTAACGATTTTGTATTTTATGATTAAAAAAGAGTGGATATGCCTTGTATTTTTCTGTGAGAGTTCCTCAGAATATCATCCCTTTTCACTTGCAGTTCTTTCAAAAAAATGTTGTGATTTTTCAACTAAAAACAAGATTTAAAAAACGAACTAAAATCATTGACACAGGTAGATAACATATGGTAATATAATAAATTTGATATTTTTATCCATATGTGTTATCATTACATATAGTTACCACATATGGAGGTGGATGATTTGTTTCAAATTGGTGATAAAATTGTTTACCCTATGCACGGAGCAGGAATAATCGAAGCGATTGAGGATAAAGAAGTGTTAGGAAAAATACGTCAGTATTGTGTAATACACATGGTTATTAGCGATATGCAAGTGATGATTCCTATGGATAAAGTAGAAAATTCAGGCATACGTTATGTTGTTGACAAAAATACATTAAACGATGTATTAGTTGACATTCATAATGGTGAAGCTGACCACTCACTCTCATGGAAACAAAGATATACCATGAACATGGAGAAAATGAAAAACGGGAATCTTCTAGACGGCGCTGAAGTTGTTCGCGATTTAATTCGCCGCAATAAAGAAAGAGCATTAAATGCGAGTGAAAAACAGATGCTAGACAACGCGCGCAGAATTTTAATTAGTGAAGTTGCACTTGTGCAAAATGTTTCAGAAAATCAAGCAACTTATATCCTACAAGATACCATCAATCATTAATCTAAAAATATATATTCAAATTGAAAATAGCTGACCGCTATTTTTTTTTGCATAAATACAAATTGAAAAACTGACATACAACCTTTCTTTTTTGATGAGAGAATGCATCCGGAGCCATGCATAGAAGCGGTCAGACCCTCTTCCTGCCCCATGCCAAGTAAAAACAAAAGGAGAAAACAAATAACGGTCACCTTGTACTCTTCCCTTCAAACCAATACAAATAGCAACATGACTCCAGTACAAGAACTAGAATCATGCTGCTTTATTTTTCGATTGTTTTAAGAAACAGTGTAATTGTTCCCTCTATTTGTTATTTAACATCACTAACAACTTTTCTTGACTATACATCCACACTGTAATAATTAAACAAGCAATCGCTACTTCTGAAAGTGCCATAAATCCAATTGCATAATGACCAGTTAGTTGGAATAGTAACGTTAAAATTAACGGTGGGAAAAAGCCCCCTAAGCCGCCTAAAGCTGCAACAAGTCCGTTTACAACCCCTGCTTGCTCAGAAAAGTACATCGGTACAAGTTTGAAGATTGTTCCATTTCCAATTCCAGCGCAAAATGCGACTAGTAAGCAACCAAATGTATACACGTTCATACTTGGCATAAACGATAAAATAATACCAGATAGTGTTAAACCGATGAATACAAAGATTAAAATTTTAAATGGATTAAATTTATCACCAAGCCACCCACCAATTGGGCGCATAACTGTTGCTAAGACGATAAATCCAGCTGTTCGCATACCTGCATCTACTTTTTCTAATCCAAAGTGAGATACTAAGAAGTTTGGTAAGTATACTGTAAATGCAACAAACGATCCAAAAGTTAAGAAATAGAAAATACATAAGAACCAAAGTTTTTCATTTTTGTATACACCTTTTAACTGTTCCATTAATGGTGTATTCACTTTTCGCTCATTACGATCACCTAGTAAAAAGTTTAGAAGTGCGAAAATAGCAAGTAAGATTAAAAAGGATTGCACAGTTGCTCTCCAGCCAAATGAAGTCGCGATCACAGGTGCTAAGAAAGATGTAACTGCTGTTCCTGCATTACCTACACCGTAAATACCATTTACAAAACCGTGACGCTCTTTCGGATAATATTTCGGCAGAGACGTTACACCTACAGAGAATACAGCTCCGCCAATCCCTGCAAATAAACCGCCGATAATTAAATCCATCATAGAATTCGCAATACTAATATAAAAGACAGGGAATAATAACATAATAAAGCTTATAAAGAATAATTTTCTCGCTCCGTAACGATTAGTCCAATAACCAATTGGTATTCGAAGCACCGACCCTAAAATAACAGGTACTGCTGTGACAAGGGAAATTTGTCCTGCCGTTAACGCAATGTCTACTTTAATAAATGGCATTAGTGAAGATAAAATCACCCACACCATAAAACCAATAATAAGATTAGAAGTTTGTAAACATAACTGAAAATTCGGACTTTTCATCCTTTTCGCCTCCTATTTTGTTCATTTTTTCACAATGTATATTAATTCCCTTCAGTCTAATCACGTACTTCCGTGATTAGACTGGAAAAAATCAACCACCGCTCACTGGGGGAATCAATGCCACAATATCACCAGATTTTATTTTGTCATCTTCATTTGCATATTCTTCATTGATAGCGACCATAATCTGCTCTGAAACTGCGATATGATGTTCTTTCGTAATAATATTTTTTAATTCTGCAACAGTAATATTTTCACAATCTACTTTTAACTCATTTGTCCCCGCATCTTCTTGTAAATGCGCAAATAATAACACCCGAATCATTTTTTCATCTCCTTTCCAGGCTCCCCGTCTGGATACGGTATTTTTTCTAATTGATCACCAATCCATGAGTCACCATCTTCCCAAAACTCTTTTTTCCAAATCGGAACAATTTGTTTGATGCGCTCCATAATATATTCATTTGCTTCATATGCCGCTTTTCGGTGTGGTGTTGATACAGCAACAACAACGGCAATATCAGAAATTTGAAGTGTACCGATGCGATGTGTAATCGCAACGTGTGTCCCATGCCACTTCTCTTTCACTTCATCTCCAATTTTCGCAAGCATTTTTTCAGCCATTGTCTTATAGGCTGCGTACTCTAAATATAACGTGCGACGCCCTTTCGTAAATTCTCTTACAGTACCAGTGAAAGTTGTCACAGCACCACATTCACGGCGAATCACTTTATTTGTAACCTCTTCAATCGAAATTGGTGTATCTACTACTTCATAATGTGAAATTGTCATCGTGCACCTCTCATCGTTTGTGTAAACCAATCCATGTATGCGTCTTCCTCTGTTATATGAAATGTTTTATACGCTTTTGGTAAACTTTGTGTAACCTCTTTCCATATAATGACCGCTATTACATTCTCCATTTTATCTAGTAAAGCAATATCTTCATTTCTCCGAAGCAAAACCACTTTTGGATAGTTTTCTTTTTTATATCCTTCAATCAAAATGAGATCTACTTCAAAAAATTCATATAGTCGAATGATTTCCTGTAAAGACCATTCATCCCGAAGAGAAGAAAGTGATAATAATCCTGCTCCTTCTACAGCACTTACGACAGCGCCTGCTCGCCTATGACGTTCACTATCCTTTTGAGGTACTTCCGGGTAGCCGCCATGTCCGTGATGCTTAATTGTGGCAACTTTCATACCTTCATCCGAAAAAGCTTGAATCATCTTCTCCGTGAGCGTCGTTTTTCCGCTATTTTGATAGCCAACTATTTGTAAGATTGGAGCGGTTCTGCCCACGGCCACTCACTTCCTTGGCTTGATTCTAGTAATAACACCGAAACTGTCATTCCTGCTTCAAATCCTCTTGTTCCTCCTGGCAATACAATCAAAGCATTGCTATCTGCAAGAGAAGAAATCGCACTTGATTTATCGAGCCCTACTGGTATAACTTGCAGCTGACCATTGATAAACGTTGCTTTCCCCCTTACAAATCGTGTAAATGGGTTTGCCTTTGGAAAATCTTTCTGCAATATAGCATCTGTACGATATGCATGTGGTTCTTTCGCATGAAGGAATGCTTGAATAACTGGATAAACGAGTAATTCAAATCCGACATAACAAGCAGACGGGTTACCAGATAACCCAAACAACAGCTTCCCGTTTACTTCAGCTACAGTTGTGACACTACCTGGTCGCATCGCTATTTTATTAAAAAGAACATTGGCATTTAATTTTTTATAAATAGCAGGCAAATAATCGTAATCACCTACCGAAACACCACCAGTTGTGATTAAAATGTCTACTTCATCCACCGCGGCTTTCACTGCTTCATAGCAAGCTTCTAAATCGTCAGCAAGTTGTCCATAATATCGTACTTTCCCGCCAGCTCTAACAATTTGAGCTGCGATCATATAGGAATTACTATTTCTAATTTTTCCTGGTTCAAGTGGTTCATGTACTTCTAACAACTCACTTCCCGTCGTTACAATCCCGACAATAGGCTGTTTCATAACGTTTACTGAACTGTAGCCAAATGTCGCCAGAAGTGCTGCTACCCCTGGATTAATCTTCGTACCTTTTTTCACAAGTATTTGATTTTGTTTTACATCTTCACCTTTGAATGAAACATTATCACCTACTTGAAAAGAGCGCTTTAGCTTCATATACGTTCTTCCGTTTCTTTCAAATCCTTCCGTAAGCTCTAACATAACTACCGCATCACAATCTTTTGGAATCGCTGCTCCTGTCATAATTCGAACCGCTTCGAAGGCCTTTACCTCGTCTGTAAAAACAGAACCAGCTCCTATTTCTCCTATCACTTCAAACTCAATTGAATGCTCGTTCCCCGCCTCTTTCGTATCCTCTGCCCGAATCGCAAATCCGTCATATGGAGAGCGGTCAAAATGCGGAACATCGTGATCTGCCACAACATCTTCTCCAAGAATTCTTCCGTAGCTTTCGGTAATAGAAAATTTTTCCATTCCACCTTGGTGTGCATATGTCATAACTCGCGCCACTGCTTCAGCAACTGGAATTGGTACTCGTTTTTCTAACATTGTTTTCACCCCATATTTGCAAAATATCACATCTTGATTACACTTTATATTGTACAATGCTAATTATAATAGCAATTACTTCAAGGAGGAATTCCATGTCTTCATTCACTCACTTTAACGACCAAGGCCGTGCCAAAATGGTCGACATTAGCGATAAAAAAGTGACAGTGCGAACAGCAATTGCTTGCTCTAGCATCCTTGTTACGAAAGAAATTTATGATAAAATCTCTCATAATGAAATTGGGAAAGGCGATGTATTAGCCGTCGCACAAATCGCCGGTATTATGGCTGCTAAACGCACTTCTGATATTATTCCGATGTGCCACCCTTTACTTCTAAAAGGAGTAGATGTTTCATTCGATTGGGAAACGGCGAAAGGGCAATACCGTTTACGAATTGAAGTAAAAGTAAAAACAGAAGGTAGCACTGGCGTTGAAATGGAAGCCTTAACAGCAGCTTCTGCGACCGCTCTTACCGTGTATGATATGTGTAAAGCTGTTGACAAAGGTATGATTATCGGCGAAACATATTTACTTGAAAAAACAGGCGGAAAAAGTGGAGATTATATTAGAAATTCACAATCCTAATTTAGTCCCCTGAACCTAAAGGACAACCTTTAGGTTCAGCCTATATATCTTGCATATAATCGCTTCGCCACTTTCATATCATTTGTCCCATGAATAAATGCCCTGCCATCTGTAAATAACACGAAACGATATTCATCAACACGAAACGATAGTAAATATGGTGTCGTTTGCACATCCACACTTTTTTGTAAGCGCTTTTTAATTTCTTCTAAATTAAGAAGTTGCGGCGCCCCTGGACGGATTTGAACTGTATTTCGCCCACATAGAACCTCTGTTTTCGTCTGTGATTCAAACGTTAAACTTGGGTACGTGCGCAGTTTTCCGCAAGATGGACATTTGTCTTTTTTCTGCCTATTCACTTTAAACGCCATGTGCTGATTGTTCCAAAGATCAAATGACAGCATCGTTTCACGAAGCGCTCCAAAATCTTCTACCAATATTTTAAGTGCTTCTGTCACTTGATGCGCAACGACCAATTGTACAGCTGGTTGTATAATTCCTGCCGTATCACACGTTGCACCACTAGATGGATGCTCCATCAAACAGCGAAAACATGGTGTTTTTCCCGGAAGAATTGTATATGTGACGCCATAGCTTCCAACGCATCCTCCATATATCCAAGGAATATTGTATTTTTGCGAAATGTCATTAATAAGAAGACGCGCTTCAAAATTGTCAGTCGCATCTAATATTAAATCCACATTCTTAATTAACTCTTCCATTTCTTGCACCGCTACATCTGTTACAACTGGTACAATTTCTACTTCAGAATTAATCTGCCTTAAACGCTCGAATGCTGCGACTGCTTTCGGCTTATACTGCTTTGCATCTTCTTCTGTATATAACTGCTGCCGCTGTAAGTTACTCCACTCGACATAATCACGGTCAGCAATCGTCAGTTTTCCAATTCCCGCCCTGACAATCGCCTCTGCACTTGCTGCTCCTAGTGCACCGGCACCTATAATGAGTACATGCTTTTCTCTTATTTTCCTTTGGCCTGCTTCGCTAATCCCGGAAAATAACATTTGTCTTGAATAACGCTCCTGCACGCGACATCCCCCCTTCTTACCCTCCGATATAAGACATTTCAATTTTCGGACGGTTATTTGCACTTTCTTCAGTCCGCTCATCAGAATACCGGTCTTCTCGATATTCCCATACATCTTGCACTACCTTTAATAAATCGGGATCAGAAATACCTTCTCGAAGGAGCTTCCGTAAATCCGTTCCTTTCGTCGCAAACAAACACGTATAAAATTTACCATCTGCCGAAATCCGTGCTCTTGTACAAGAAGAACAGAAAGATTCAGAAACTGAAGTGATAAATCCAACTTCCGCATCACTGCCCACGTAACGATAACGCTTAGCAACCTCTCCAAAATAATGAGGATCTACAGGCTCAATCGAATATACCCCGCTAATCTTCTCAATCAATTCTTGTTTCGTAATTACTTGTTCAAAATTCCATCCGTTCGTACTGCCGACGTCCATAAACTCGATAAAACGAAGCGGAATTTCCTGTTCTTTGAAATAAGCAGCCATCGGAAGAATTTGACTATCATTCATCCCTTTTTTCACAACCATATTCACTTTCACATCAAGTCCAGCTTCTTTTGCTGCCGTAATCCCTTTTAGCACAGGTTTTGTACTAATATTCCGGCCATTAATTTTGCGAAACACATCGTCCTCTATCGCATCTAAACTAACATTCACTCGGTGTAACCCTGCTTCTTTTAACGCCTTTGCTTGCTTCGTTAAGTGAATGCCATTTGTCGTTAGTCCAATATCTGTTAAGCCATCCAGCTTTGCAAGCCGTTCAATAAGCTTTGGCAACTCTTTACGTAGTAATGGTTCACCGCCTGTAAGCCTAATTTTTTTTACACCCATACCTACAAACAATTTTGCTAATCTTTCAATTTCATCAAATGTAAGCAAAAATTCTTCTTGTAAAAATGCATAATCAGGCCCGAATACTTCTGCCGGCATACAATATGTGCACCGAAAGTTACAACGATCAATGACAGAGATGCGTAAATCTTGAAGCGGACGCCCTAAAGAATCTCTAATCTTCTCGCGCATCGTCACCCCTCCTTTTCTGCTAAATTCTATCTGTCTTCATTCTATTATAATATATTTTTAAACTGCGATGTTTTTGCTCGAGCTCTTTATTGATTTTCCATGCTTTTTATTTGCCTCCATCATAAAAAAGAAGCAGGATATACGTTGTGATATTTCTCACATCGTACCTGCCATTCAAAAATTCTTCACAAATCCGTTCGAATTTTGTTCACATTTCAGTTAAAATTACTTTATTTGTGTCCGATATTCCTCTCCCCACTCACGCATAAGTGTAATAATTGGTGTAAGAGATTTTCCGAATTTCGTTAAAGAATACTCCACTTTTGGCGGAACTTCTTTATATACTTCCCGGTGGATTACTCCAGCGGCCTCAAGTTCTCTTAACTGCCTTGTTAACATACGCTGCGTAATGCCAGGCATCAATCGCAAAAATTGATTAAAGCGAATCTCTTTGGTATTCATTAAATGAAATAAGATAACTCCTTTCCATTTTCCACCGATTACATCTAACGTTACTTCCACTGAACAACGATTTATATCTTTCTGTTCCATTTTATCACTCTCCATTAGTATACAAATTGATACTATATGCTAAAAATGTGCGTACTTATATCATTCATTGTACTATTGTAGAATCAATTTTGTAATCAACTTACTATAAAAAAGTAAATAATTAAAAGGTGGTTATTTAAATGGAACATACAAAAGAAGAAATTTTAAAAGCTTATCAATTTAGACATGCATGTAAAGAATTTGATGTAAATAAAAAAGTCTCTGATGAAGATTTTCATTTTATTTTAGAAACTGGTCGACTTTCTCCAAGTTCATTTGGTTTTGAACCTTGGAAATTTGTTGTGATTCAAAATCAAGATATTCGCAACAAACTTCTCCCTGTGGCTTGGGGAGCTCAAAAACAATTATCAACAGCGAGCCATTTTGTCGTTATATTAGCTCGTAAAAAAGAAGATATGATTTATGACTCTTCCTATATTTCTAACTTCATGAAAAATATTCAGCAGCTTCCCGAGGAAGTCGTAACGATGAAGCTTGGTTTTTATAAGGCGTTTCAAGAAACTGATTTTCAATTATTTGAAAGCGACCGTGCCATGTTTGATTGGGCTTCTAAACAAACATACATCGCTCTTGGTAATATGATGACTGCAGCTGCCCAAATCGGCATTGATTCTTGCCCAATTGAAGGGTTCCATCAAGAAAAAGTAGAAGCGATTTTAAAAGAAGAGGGAATTGTTTCAGGCGATACATTTGGTGTGTCTGTTTTAGTTGCTTTTGGTTATCGAGCGGAAGAACCAAAACGTGATAAAACTCGTCAAACAATGGATATGGTTGTTGAATGGATTAAGTAATGTAAAAGAAAAGAGTGTCTACAAAGGACACTCTTTTTTTCGTTGTGAAAAGTGCGCTTGTTCACTGCTAAAAATAAACTTATTACCTATAATAAAAAGATATTTCTTGCATTTTCACCATATTTACATCCAAAATAAGAAATAGACTGCTTTAAAAAGAAAGGTGATTGCTGTGACAAACCGTACGGCATTATCGGAAGACTTAAAGGAATTACTTGCATCTGTTGAATATAAAATGCAGATTA
This sequence comes from Bacillus sp. 95MFCvi2.1, assembly GCF_000374965.1. Taxonomy (NCBI): domain Bacteria; kingdom Bacillati; phylum Bacillota; class Bacilli; order Caryophanales; family Bacillaceae; genus Bacillus; species Bacillus sp. 95MFCvi2.1. The sequence continues at coordinate 65,577 of NZ_KB895710.1, forward strand.
ATAAAGGAAGTTATATTTTCCAAGAAGGTGTGGAGGCAAAAGAACTCTATATCGTCCGCTCTGGAAAAGTACAGATTAGTAAAATTAGTGCTGACGGACAAGAGTTAACACTTCGCATTTGTTCAAAACACGATATTATCGGGGAGTTAACATTATTTACGGACAATGCAAAATATTTATTAAATTCGAAATGCCTGGAAGATGTTGAAGTTGGAGTCATTAAACGAGATGCTTTAGAAAAGGCATTGCTTGAAAAACCTGCTCTTGCATTTGAATTTATGAAATGGATTAGTGAACATTTACGAAGAATGCAAACAAAATTCCGTGATTTAGTGTTACATGGAAAAAAAGGAGCTCTTTATTCCACGCTCATTCGCATGACAAACAGTTATGGCATATTAAAAGAGAATGGTATTCTTATCGATCTACCTTTAACAAATCAAGAGCTTGCGAATTTCTGTGCAACCTCACGTGAAAGTGTAAACCGTATGTTAAACGATTTAAAAAAACAAGGAATTATTTCTATCCATAAAGGAAAGATTACCATTCATAATTTACAATTTTTAAAATGTGAAATTGCTTGTGAAGATTGCCCTACCTCTATTTGTAGCATTGAGTAGCCTCTCTATTTGAGATGCTACTCTTTTTTCTTTCTCCTTTACTCTACATAAAAAACTCTCTCTGTACTGTGCAGAATGTCACAACCTTTCGGAATTTTTTTTAATATCAATCTGATTTTTGACAATCTGTTGAACTGTGATAGATATCACATCTCTATTTTGTATGCTCTCTTATAGTGAAAATAAGCAAGAGAGACGCAATAAAGGAGTGAACAGTATGAAAAAGAAACCTTCAGCATTAATGAAACGTTTAAAATATTTTTCTCCGATAGATCGCTATAACGACAATCATACACAAGAAACATATGAAGACCGTGAATGGGAAAACGTGTATAGAAAACGATGGCAACACGATAAAGTAATCCGTTCTACACACGGTGTTAACTGCACTGGTTCTTGCAGCTGGAATATTTATGTGAAAGATGGAATTGTAACTTGGGAAGGTCAAGAACTGAACTATCCTTCTACCGGCCCTGATATGCCAGATTTTGAACCGCGTGGATGTCCGCGTGGGGCAAGTTTTTCTTGGTACATTTATAGTCCACTTCGCGTGAAATATCCATATGTACGTGGTGTCCTTTGGAATATGTGGCAAGAGGAACTTCAAAATCACAAATCACCGCTAGACGCTTGGAAAAGCATTGTGGAAAACCCTGAAAAAGCACGTACTTATAAAGAGGCGCGTGGTAAAGGCGGCTTCATTCGTGCTAGTTGGGATGAAGTATTACAACTAGTCGCTGCTTCCTTACTATACACAGTGATCAAATATGGTCCAGACCGAAATGTTGGTTTCTCACCAATTCCAGCTATGTCGATGTTAAGTCATGCTGCTGGTAGCCGCTTTATGCAGCTCATGGGTGGACCTATGCTCAGCTTCTACGATTGGTACGCTGACTTACCACCAGCTTCTCCGCAAATTTGGGGTGATCAAACAGATGTACCTGAAAGTAGTGATTGGTACAACTCTGGTTACATTATGACATGGGGTTCAAACGTACCAATGACAAGAACACCAGATGCCCATTTCTTAGCGGAGGTCCGTTATAAAGGAACGAAAGTCGTTTCCGTAAGTCCTGACTTTGCTGAATCCACAAAATTTGCTGATGATTGGATTAGCGTAAAACAAGGTACAGACGGTGCGCTTGCGATGGCAATGGGACACGTCATCTTACAAGAGTTTTACGTAGACAACCAAGTGGAATACTTCACAAATTATGCAAAACAATATACTGATTTTCCGTTCTTTGTCACATTAAAACAACAAGGAGACCAATTTGTTGCAGATCGTTTCTTAAACGCGAATGATATTGGTCGTGAAACAAAGCTTGGCGAATGGAAACCTGTTCTTTGGAACGAAAACACCAATAATTTTGCAACGCCTCATGGCACAATGGGGTCACGCTGGGATAACGAAAAGAAATGGAACTTACGTTTAGAAGACGAGCAAACAGGCGAAAAAATTGATCCACGCCTTTCTTTACTTGGCATGGAAGATGCAGTTGAAACTGTACAAATTCCATACTTCTCCGATGACGGAAACAAAATATTAGAGCGAACAATTCCAGTGAAAAAAATTGCAACAGAAAAAGGCGACATTTTCGTTACAACTGTGTACGACTTAACGTTAGCAAACTACGGTGTCAACCGCGGACTTGGCGAGCAAGAACCGAAAGACTTCAATGATGATGTTCCATTTACACCAGCATGGCAAGAAAAAGTGACCGGAGTAAAACGAGAACTGATTATTCAAATCGCTCGTGAGTTTGCTCAAAATGCTGTTGATACAAATGGACGCTCGATGATTATTGTCGGCGCTGGTATTAACCATTGGTTTAACTCTGATACGATTTATCGCGCGGTTCTAAATCTTGTTCTTCTCGTTGGTGCACAAGGTGTAAACGGTGGCGGTTGGGCGCATTATGTTGGGCAAGAAAAATTACGTCCGGCAGAAGGCTGGCAAACAATTGCAATGGCAAAAGACTGGCAAGGTCCGCCGAAATTACAAAACGGTACATCCTTCTTCTATTTTGTAACAGATCAGTGGCGCTATGAAGATACACCAGTTGGCCATTTAGCATCGCCAGTTGTCGGCAACTCACGCTATCAACATCACGGTGATTACAATGTGTTAGCTGCTCGTCTTGGTTGGTTACCTTCTTATCCAACATTCGAGAAGAATGGAATTGAACTATATAAAGAAGCTGTCGCTAGTGGCGCAACAACGGGGGAAGAAATCGGAAAATATGTTGCGCAAAAGCTAAAAGAAAAAGAACTTAAATTTGCCATTGAAGACCCAGATAACAAAAATAACTTCCCGCGCAATTTATTCGTATGGCGCGCAAACTTAATCTCAAGTTCTGGTAAAGGGCACGAGTATTTCTTAAAACATTTATTAGGTACAACAAACGGATTAATGAATGACGATAGCGATTCATTACGACCAGAAGAAATAAAGTGGCATGAAGAAGCACCTGAAGGAAAGCTTGATCTACTGATTAACTTAGATTTCCGTATGGCTGGAACAGCACTTTATTCTGATATCGTCCTTCCTGCCTCAACTTGGTATGAAAAACACGATTTAAGTAGTACAGATATGCATCCGTTCGTACATCCATTTAATCCGGCAATCGGTTCACCGTGGGAAGCACGCTCTGACTGGGATATTTTCTGTTCCCTTTCTAAAGCAGTCTCTGATTTAGCAAAAGAACTTGATCTTGATCCGATGAAAGAAGTTGTGGCAACACCACTTCTTCATGATACACCGCAAGAATTGGCACAGCCGCTTGGCAAGATTAAAGATTGGAGCAAAGGTGAGTGTGAACCAATACCAGGAAAGACAATGCCGCAAATTCATGTTGTAGAACGAGATTATAAAACAATTTATGACAAGATGACAGCGCTTGGACCAAACACTGGGAAGCAGCCAATTGGTACGAAAGGGATTTCTTGGTCTGCAGAAAAAGAATATGAACAATTAAAGAGTCGATTAGGCGTTATTCGCACTGACTCTATCGCCAAAGGATGCCCTGATATAACAGAAGCAATCAATGCTGCTGAAGCGGTGTTAACCCTTTCTTCTACAACGAACGGTCATATGGCTGTAAAAGCATGGGAAGCTCTTGAAAAACAAACAGATTTACATCTGCGCGATTTAGCAGAAGAACGCGAAGAAGAATGCTTTACATTCGAACAAATTACTGCGCAGCCAAAAACGGTGATTACTTCTCCTGCCTTTACTGGTTCTGAAAAAGGGGGACGCCGTTACTCACCATTTACAACAAATGTTGAGCGCCTTATCCCTTGGAGAACGATAACTGGACGACAATCGTTCTACTTAGATCACGATATGATGAAGGAATTCGGTGAAACAATGGCAACATTCAAGCCAATCTTGCAACATAAACCGTTCCGTAAATCACGCCCTGAGGTAGAAGGAAAAGAAATTACACTAAACTATTTAACACCGCATAATAAGTGGTCGATTCATAGTATGTACTTCGATTCCTTACCGATGTTAACGCTGTTCCGTGGTGGTCCAACTGTTTGGATGAACAAAGATGACGCCGCCGAAGCTGGTGTTAGTGATAATGACTGGATCGAATGCTTTAACCGTAACGGCGTTGTCGTAGCACGTGCCGTTGTAACGCACCGCATACCAAGAGGAATGGCCTTTATGCACCACGCACAAGACCGTCATATTAATGTGCCTGGTACAAAATTAACGAGCAACCGCGGAGGAACGCATAATAGCCCAACCCGCATTCATGTAAAACCAACACATATGATTGGTGGATACGGTCAATTAAGCTATGGATTTAACTACTACGGTCCAACTGGTAACCAGCGTGACTTAAACGTCGTGATCCGCAAACTGAAGGAGGTAGATTGGCTTGAAGATTAAAGCGCAAGTCGGAATGGTAATGAACCTAGATAAATGCATCGGCTGCCATACTTGTAGCGTAACGTGCAAAAACACCTGGACGAATCGTCCAGGTGCTGAATATATGTATTTCAACAACGTGGAAACAAAACCTGGGATTGGTTATCCAAAACAGTGGGAAGATCAAGAAAAATATAAAGGCGGCTGGGAATTAAAAAACGGTGAAATCCAGCTAAAATCCGGTTCAAAAATGAAACGTCTCATGAACATTTTTCATAACCCAGATCAACCTACAATCGATGATTACTTTGAACCTTGGAACTATGATTATGAAACATTAACAAATAGTCCGCAGCGAAAACATCAACCGGTAGCTCGCCCAAAATCAGCAATTACTGGAGAGTTTATCGACAAAATTGAATGGGGCCCAAACTGGGAAGACGATTTAGCAGGCGGACATATAACAGGCTTGCAAGATCCGAACGTCAAGAAAATGGAAGAAGATATTAAAACAGATTTCGAGAATGTCTTTATGATGTATCTGCCTCGCATTTGCGAACATTGTATGAATCCATCTTGCGTTTCTTCTTGCCCATCTGGAGCGATGTATAAACGTGAAGAAGACGGGATTGTCCTTGTTGATCAAAATGCATGCCGCGCTTGGCGATTCTGCGTTTCTTCTTGTCCATATAAAAAAGTATATTTTAACTGGCAAACAAATAAAGCAGAAAAATGTACAATGTGCTTCCCGCGTATCGAAGCTGGTATGCCAACGATTTGCTCGGAAACATGCGTAGGACGTATTCGTTATATTGGGGTAATGTTATATGACGCTGACAAAGTAAAGGAAGCCGCTTCTGTCGAAGACGAAAAAGATTTATATGAATCTCAGCTTACTGTCTTCTTAGATCCAAATGATCCAGAAGTAGCTGCGGAAGCAAAAAAACAAGGTATTCCTGAAGAATGGATTAAAGCGGCTCAAGAATCACCAATTTATAAAATGATTATTGATTGGAAAATCGCCCTTCCTCTTCACCCAGAGTACCGGACAATGCCGATGGTTTGGTATATTCCACCGCTTAGCCCGATTATGAATATGGTGGAAGGGAAAGGAAGCAACTGGCAAGCAGAAGAAATTTTCCCTGCTATTGATAATATGCGTATTCCAATTCAATATTTAGCTAACTTACTTACTGCAGGAGATGAATCACATATTCGTCTTACATTGAAAAAAATGGCTGTTATGCGAACTCATATGAGAGCACTGCAAATTAATAAAGAACCAGATGAAGCTGTATTAAAAGAACTCGGTTTAACGAAAGAAGATGTAGAAGATATGTATCGCCTTCTTGCGATTGCAAAATATAAAGACCGTTTCGTTATCCCTACATCTCACCGTGAACAAGTTGCAGATTTATATAGTGAACAAGGAAGCTGCGGCCTTTCCTTCGCAGGCGGCCCAGGTTCTTGTATGACACTCTCTTAAACTAAGGAGGTAATAGCTATGAAACAAGGTTTACAAACTGCTTTTTCTTGTGCTTCCTTCCTTCTCTCCTATCCTGAAACAGGATGGAGAGAAGCTTTACCAGAACTACAAGAAACAATTGATACGATTACGCATGAAGAAATTCACACGTTGCTTACAGCTTTCATCAAACAAGCTCAAGAAAAAACAAACGATCAACTCATTGATTCTTACGTATATACATTCGACTTTGGAAAGAAAACAAATATGTATCTCACTTACATGAACACAGGTGAACAAAGAGAGCGTGGAATTGAATTATTAGAGCTAAAACAACACTATCAAAAAGCTGGCTTTGCGGTAACAGATAAAGAACTACCTGATTATCTACCGCTTCTACTTGAGTTTCTCGCAAACGCAAATGAAGAAGATAGCGAACCAATTATGAGTAGATACACGAAAGATATACAAGCATTGCACGGACAGTTAAAAGAAGCAAATTGTATGTACGAACCAATTCTTGCTGCCATTCTCCTCGCCATCGATGCCTGGGGAGTACAAGCGAATTAGAAAGGAGTGTCGTCAAAATGATGGATCAATTTTTATGGGTGCTGTTCCCCTATATCATTTTCGCAATCTTTATCGGTGGACACATTTTCAGATACAACTATGATCAATTTGGCTGGACATCAAAATCTAGCGAACTATTAGAGAAGAAAATGCTCCGAATCGGAAGTTTACTCTTTCACTTTGGCATTATGTTCGTAATCGGTGGACACATCATGGGAATATTAATACCAGAATCTGTATATACCTCTTTTGGTATTTCTGAGCATATGTATCATATGGTCGCTATCGGCTTCGGTCTTCCTGCAGGAATTGCTTCAATTGTTGGTTTAGTGATTTTAATGTATCGTCGCTTTACAGTAAAACGCATTATCGCAACAAGTACAAAAGGAGATTATGTCGCCCTCGTCCTCTTGTTCATTGTAATGTTAGCAGGTCTATCCTCTACATTTTTCAATATTGATGCAAAAGGATTTGATTATCGAACAACAATTGGCCCATGGTTCCGCAGCCTCTTTGTTTTTCAGCCGAAAGCAGAATATATGGCAGAAGTACCTATTTGGTTTAAAATCCATATCATTGCAGCGATGGGGCTCTTTGCAACATGGCCATTTACAAGACTTGTACATGTCTTTAGCGTTCCAGTGAAATATTTACGACGCAGTTATGTTATTTATCGAAAAAGACAACCTATTGAATCTGAAAAAGCAAAAATCCAATAAAAAATAGCACCTATCCTATAAAAATAAGATAGGTGCTATTTTATTTTTCCGTTAATCTTCCATATTCATTTTACTATTTATTCGGATTCCAAGCACCATTACTTTCGAAATAGTACTTTACTCCTTTAATGAGTTGCCAACCTGTTTGCATTGCCCCACTTCCGTTGAAGTAGTACCATTTTCCATCAATTGCTTGCCAACCTGTTTGCATTGCTCCGCTTCCGTTGAAGTAGTACCATGTGCCGCTAATTGCTTGCCAGCCTGTTTGCATTGCTCCGCTTCCGTTGAAGTAATACCATGTCGTACCTACTTGTTGCCAGCCTGTTTGCATTGCTCCATTTCCGTTAAAGTAATACCATATCGTACCTACTTGTTGCCAACCTTTCGCTTTCGTTCCATTTTGATCATAGAAATACCACTTTCCATTATCTTGTTTCCAATTGTTATGATAATGGTATTCTCCTGTTTCAAGCTCATATTTCCCACAGTTTGTTCGGCAAGTATGTCCACCATTTTTGTCCAATCCACCAGGGCTTGCATAAGCAGCTGTCGTTGATCCCATAATTGTTAGACCAACTGCCATCGCTAAAACTTTCATATTCTTTTTCATAGATTCACTTTCCCCTTCTCTTTATCTATTTATCTATCAAGCATTATTATATGAAAACCGAATGATATTAATAAAGAATTGTGTTTTTTACATATTATAAAAATATAAATTCCCAGACTTCTAATATTCTCTATCTACTAAAATAATGCGTTTCCTTTTATAAATCGTTTTACTACGGCAGTATCTGGCACTAACCCAAATAAATAGTGATTTTATATTATTACTAGGTGAACCTCTTGTTTCTATTACAACAAAGGTATTGAACATTCAATTTATCCCGCTATCTGCAGGCAGCAAGCCCCCAACTTTTCCCTCTCCTTGTTCTCCTTGACAACCATATGTACGAAAAAGACGTAAACAATGAAAAAATAAGAAAATCCCCTACTTTTAGTAGAGGACTCTTTCTATAAACCTGGTACAGAATCCAAGCTATCCGCATTCGGAACAGCTTGCATAGTACCTGACGTGTTGGCACTTGGAGCGGTATTCGTGCTCATACTTGTTCCAATCGCTGAACCTTTCGTATACGTCGTTGTCACTACATCCCCTGGGTTCAAGCAAAGATTTGTTGCCGTTCCTATTACAGTCACAACATCAATACAAGTTGGCCCTGTTGCTCCACTGTATGTCTTTGATGCAACAAATGAAGTATCCCGCAAGTTATCCCCCGTAAATAAATTCCCATAGTTATTTACAATCACAAACTCTTTAATATTTGCCGGCATGACCAGTCAACCTTTCTGTTATGAACCTAATGTTAATTCACTTGTTTCTAGTGGTGGAAGGAATTCTGGCGTCCTAGGAGTAACTGACGGCATCCGTTTTCCATTCAAAAAAGTAGCGATGCTCGATCCACCAGAACCAGCATATATTTTCGAAGCAGCAAATGGTTCAATAGTATAACAATCACCTACATTAACAGCTCCTGTGTTATTAACAATCTTTATTTTACGAATTCGCGCACTCACCATCCTCCCTCCTTTCTATATAAATCGATTATAATAGCAGGAATTGTTGCTCACTCATATGCGAAAAACAATTCTTGTATACACTGTATGCAAAAGAAAAAAACTTGAAACAGACGCGTTTCAAGTTTTAAAAATGAATTATTGAATTTCACCTTCATATTGCAGCATACCGCCGACCATATTCACTGTTTTAAACCCTTGTTCATTTAAATAATGACATACATTTTCACTGCGCATTCCTGATCGACAAATAAAAATATACTCATTTTCTTTATCAAAGAATTCTACTTTATTTGGAATATCACCCATTTTAATATGTACAGCTTCTGGAATTTTCCCTTGTGCTACTTCCTCATCTTCACGTACATCTACTAAAAATAACGTTTCCCCGTTTTCTAAGCGCTCTTGCACTTCTTCTGTTGTAATTGTTTTTACTTCTGTCATATGTCGTTCCTCCTTAATATAATTAAAACTTTAACGTATTTCCGAAAGAAGTCCCCACTCCAAAACGCGTTCGTATTTAAGTGAAGGGTAGTTGACGTAGTAAATTTTTTCTCTACTCATCTATTCATCACCAATTTTAGCATGGAAAATTACGAACGCAAAGAAGTGAAACTTCCCTCATTTGCATTATTCCCTAACTCATTTGTAAATTTATTACATTTACAAATCTACCTCTCACATTGTATCCTCAATATACTTGTTTTACGAAAGGAGTCGATCGACATGACACTTTTTCTTTTCATTATAGGTCTCATTTTTTTAATTCTCGCTATCATTTCACTCGGTATATTTAACAAAAGAAGACCCACACGATCCTCTCAAGAACGAGCATTCTTTTATTTATTACTTAGTATCGCTTGCCTTGGATTATGCATTGCTACATACGTCTTCCGTTTAAAAATCATCTAAAAAGAAGGTGCTCGCTTAACGGCTCGCACCTTTTTTCACACATTTCTATATATTTATTTCAATTTTTCAAGCGTATAAGTCGCGGCTCCGAAGAACCAAAAGTGACCGCTACTTGTTTTCTCTCTTTGTTTTCACTTGGCACGGGGCAGAAAAAAGGGGCTGATCACTTCTATGCATGGCCAGATGCTCTCTTCCACCTAAAGATTAGGTTTTATGTGCTTTTTTCAATTTGCACTTATACAAACACTCTTCTCTTTAAAAACTCATCCACTTTCTTTTCAAATAAATGAACATCAAATACACCAGCCATATGGCCATTAATACTTTCAATCTCATAAACCTCTGCGCATTTCCCTTGTTTCTGGAGCAGCTCTACCATTTTATAATTATAACGAGAAGGTTGCAGTAAATCTTGTTTACACGGAATCATAAGCACATCTGCCTCTATTTGAGAAAGTGCCCCTTCTAAAGAGGAAAAACCGTGTGCAAGATCATGTAATAACGTTGCTTTCGCTGTATACATCCATGAATTCGCATCCACAAAAGTAATATTTTGAAGTGTCAATGCATTTATATTTTGTTCAAATGAAGTCCGTGCTGAGAAATTCTCATAAGGTAGCGTTTCCGCACTATTACGCGGAAATGTCGTTTCATAATAGTGCGCATCAAACCCATTTATAAACATCATTTCCCCTGCTAAATGCAGCCCTTTCGTCGGCTGTTCATCCCCATAATTTCCATCATTCCATTTTGGATCTAACTGAATAGCTTCAATTGCATTTTGCAGAACATTAACCGATGTCACAACCGGATTTTGCGGATTCGTAATTACACCAATCATTCGCTCTACCATATGGGGATAACGAACAGCCCATTGCTGCGCAATCATTCCACCAGCTGATGGTCCGATTACCGCATGTAACCTTGTAATTCCCATTGCATTCACTAATTCATATTGCACACGTGCTACATCTAAAAATGTAAATACTGGAAACCCCATCCCATATTCAGATCCCGTTATTGGATTAACTGACTTTGGTCCCGTTGTAATCACGTAAGGATTTTTCACTTGTACATTACAAAGATTATCGGTACATATCACAAAATAGCGATCGGTATCAATTGCTTTACCCGGTCCAATCAGTCCGTCCCACCAACCAGGAATGAGATCTTGCTCCGTATATTTTCCTGCCGCATGGCTTGTTGCACTAAAATAATGACAGACTAAAATCGCATTTGATTTTTCCCGGTTTAATTTACCGTACGTCTCATATCCAATCTGAACAGGGATCTTTATGCCATTTTCAAATGTAAACTTTTTTAAATGAAAGCTTTCTTTTTTTACATACATCATAAATTTCTACCCCATTGTAAATACGTCATTATATATCAATCCTCCATAACAAATCTATCCCGTTTACCAAAACACTTTTACGTTTCCAAAAGAAACCCTTCTTTTAACAAAAAGGATTTTTGATTCCCCATAAACATGTGCATAATATACAAAATACGCCATAAACTAACATTATCTTACATGAGTTAAAGAGGGAATACGTATGATATGGAAATGGTTTCGAAAGAAAAAAAAATCAAGTAAAACAGATTCAAAAGAGCAAAATCAAACTACTAAACAAGAGGAACAAACACAAAACAAACAACATCAATCTGCTCAAGGTACTAAACAAGACGCGCAGACACAAAACAAACAACATCAATCTGCCCAAGCTACTAAACAAGACCAGCAAACACAAAACAAACAACATCAATCTGCTCAAGGTACTAAACAAGACGCGCAAACACAAAACAAACAACATCAATCTGCCCAAGCTGCTAAACAAGACCAGCAAACACAAAACAAACAACATCAATTTGCCCAAGCTACTAAACAAGACCAGCAAACACAAAACAAACAACATCAATCTGCTCAAGGTACTAAACAAGACGCGCAAACACAAAACAAACAACATCAATCTGCCCAAGCTACTAAACAGGACCAGCAAATACAAGGCAAGCAGCAAAATAATAGTAGCAATAGCATTTATGATTTCAGTAAACCCGAGAAAGAAAAGGTTCACTCTCTTCAAGATTTATTAGAAAACCTAAAAACATCTAGTGATTTTGTAAGTTATCACACATCAGATGATGAAACAATGCCGTATTGGATTTCTTATTACCGGCCATCGCTTGATGGTGAAAAATTACAAAAGTATTTAATGCCAGCTTTATTAGAGCATACGTGTTCTACATTAGAAGAATTAAAAGAGCATATTCCAATGAGCGGAATTACGATCACAAATGATCTTCAAAAAATCGAAGATATGGTTTTAAAAGGGCACGCTATCGTACAGTTACATGAACAAGATCAAAAATGTATCTTAGCAAATATCACAATTGATAATTATCGGGCGCCATCTATTCCATTAAATGAATCTACAGTTATTGGCCCACAAGAGGGATTTGTAGAGGATCTTGATACGAATCTTAACTTAGTACGGAAACGCCTTCCAGTGTTAGCACTACAAACAAAAGAGGTTATCATTGGGACATTCTCTAAAACAAAAGTTGTCATGATGTATTTAGAGAACCTTGCTGAAAAAGACAGTGTTGATTATTTAGAAGAGTCACTTCGTACAATTGAATACGATCAAATCAACGACAGTTCCTATATTCAAGAATTGATGGGAGAAAAATCAATCTTCCCACTATTTATTAATACAGAACGTACAGACCGAGTAACGACCGCATTAATTGATGGAAAAATCGCTATTTTTGTAGATGGTTCACCGAGCGTCTTACTCACTCCTGTTTCATACTTTGATTTTTTTGTTTCGCCAGAGGATTACAACGTATCTTGGCTTTACGCTACGTTTTCAAGATTTTTACGACTCATTGCTGTTCTGTTTTCCATCTGCGCAGCACCATTATATGTTGCCATTTTAAGTTATCATTACGAATTAATTCCAAGCGATTTACTCGAAACATTAATTTTATCAAGAGCACAAGTTCCTTTCCCACCTTTAATAGAAGCACTCTTTCTAGAACTGGTTATTGATTTACTTAGAGAGGCTGGGGCTAGACTGCCAATGAAAGTAGGCCAAACACTCGGTATTGTAGGCGGTATCGTAATCGGACAAGCATCTGTACAAGCAGGACTAACAAGTAATATTTTATTAATCATTGTCGCCTTATCCGCGTTAGCTTCCTTTATCACACCGATTTATAAGATGGGGAACGCAGTTCGCTTACTACGATTCCCATTCCTTTTATTTGCAGAATTAGGTGGACTATTCGGAATTTCACTAGGTTTTATCTTTTTATTTACTCATCTATTCAGGCTTTCTTCTTTACAGAAACCATTCGCGCTCTTTTATCCAGCAAGGCGACAATCACTAAAAGACTCTTGGATTCGGTTTCCATTATCTATGATTGATACAAGAGATATTCAAGCAAGGCCGCAACACGTAAAAAAATCAGCACATGGGATTTCAACAAAACATACATCTGATTTTGATGAATAAGAAACGAGGTGCACATATGAGTAAAGTCAAAACAAAATATCAAATATCTCCTATCTTTGTTTTCTTCTTAGTTCATAGTGCACAGTTCGGCGCTGGAGTTCTCGGATTTGCACGCATTATCGCCAAAGCTGCGGGCTACGACGCTTGGATTGGTGTTCTCATCACAGGAATCATCATTCACATTCTCGTTTGGATGATGTATTACTTATTAAAAAATACAGAAGGCAACCTAATAGACCTTCATCACCAAACCTTTGGAAAGTGGCTCGGTAATGGCATTAATATTGTATTCATGCTGTATTTTTTGGTTGCGAGTATATCCGTTGTTCGAACGTATGTTGAGATTGTTCAAGTATGGATGTTTCCTACCGGGTCCACTTGGATGTTCACCGCCTTTTTATGTTTATTAAGTTACTACATCATCTCATCAGGATTCCGCATCATCACTGGTATCTGTGTCGTTTCAATTAGTGGGACACTAGGTTATATTTTTCTTAGCCTATTTATGTTCAAGTACGCGCATTGGGAAAATTTACTTCCTGTTTTTACGCATTCTTTGGGAAATATTTTAAAAGCATCCCAATTGTCAATTTATACTATGACGGGCTTTGAAATTTTTCTTATGGCATACCCATTTGTGAAGAATCCCGAGAAATCTCATAAATTTGCACAATATGGTGTATTATTCTCTAACATTTTATATTTATTTAGCACGATTTTGGCATTCGCTTTTTTTAGCGAAAAACAGTTATCAAAAACAATTTGGTCTCAGCTTTCCATGACACAAGTTATTCAATTACCCTTTATCGAACGACTAGAGTACATTGCCATCTCCGGCTATGCACTTGTAATTCTTACAAGTTTTATTCTTCCATTATGGGCTGCTACAAGAGGAACACATGAAATCTTTCATGTAAAGCAAAAATACATTTTACTTTCTTTCATGTTCATTACAATTATTGTGTCACAACTTTTAACAAACAGGCATGATATCAACGATTTTATTAGTCATACTTCCAAAGTTAGTCTTTGGCTTATATATGTTTACATCCCAATCTTATTTCTTATCGTGTGGGTGAAAAGAAAATGGAAAAAATCAAGAAAAAACTAATTCTTCTTTCATGTATTTGTTTATTCATCATAACAGGCTGTTTGCAAAAAAATATTGTTGATGATGTTCAGTTAATTCAAGGGGTTGTTTTTGATACAGCAAAAAATAATAAAATAAAGGTAACATCGGTTTGTCCGGTGCAGCGAAAAGGAAATAAAGTACAGGTCTTTGAAGGAATAGCAAATGCCGTTAAACAAGTAAAAGCTGATACTTCTTTGGAATCTTCTCAACCATTTGCAAGCGGACAAATGCGCGTTGCTTTATTTACTACAAGAATTGCAAAAAAAGGATTGTCGACCTCCTTTGATACCCTGATTCGCGATGTCAGCATCGGAAACTCAGTGTATGTTGGATTATTAGAAGGAAATGGACCTGAGCTGTTAACAGGAAAATATACAACTTCTTCTAATGTGGCTATCTATATAAAAAAAATGTTAGAGCATAACATGCAAACTGGCCCCGTACCAACTGATAATTTACATTTAGGTGCATTTCGTTATTATCGTGAAGGCCAAGACTCTTATATGCCTATCCTAAAAAAGAGTAAAGACAAAATCAAAATCACTGGCATTGGACTTTTAAAAAAGGATAAGTATGTCGGAAAAATTGATCGACAAGATATGTTCATATTTAAGGGGTTATTGGAAAAACATCGGTTAGATTCACACGAATTTAAAAGTAATAATGGATATGTAATGATCAATAATATACGCTCCAAGCCAACGTATACTGTAAATATAAAAGCTGGAAAGCCTTCCTTTTTAATTAAAGTAAAAATAGATGCACGCATCTTAGAACTTTCGAAACAAGTAAACCTAGAAAATAAACAGAACACAAAAAAAATATCACAAGAAGTTGAAAAAAGCTTAAATACTAAAGCCACAAAACTCATCAAAAAATTTAAATCTTTAAATGTTGATCCTCTTGGGCTAGGAGCTAAATTTAGACAACACTATCGACCATTTAAATTAGCAGAATGGAAAAAAATGTACAAAGACGTTCCTATCACAGTAAAATATGAAGTTGATATTACAAACTCCGGTGTAATCGAATAATATGAAATATAGTTCCCTCAAAATGTCAGATAATGATTGAACTCCTCTTCCGAGCATGATACAACGGAGAGAGGAGTTTTTTGATAATACTTACATAAAGAAAAAAGATATTTACGGGGGAGCTTATGTCTAAAAAGTTAGTAAAACCTATTTTAAATGGTATTCTGTTTCTCGGCGTCTTTTTATTTGCTCATACATACTTAAAAAATGTTTCATTTACACGTTATTTACTTGTTGTCGTACCGACGCTACTTGTTGGGATGTTCGGAATTGATCTCGCTTTATCATTTTTAATAAAGAAAGAAGAGTAGGGAAAGAACATCTTATTTTATAAGGTGTTTTTTTTATTAAACAATCTCCTTATGTTACAATAAAGTTCGGCACAAAACGTGAAAGGATGAAACAACATGGCTAACGAAAAAGGTTTAGATAAAGGATATGAACTTGTTGCAAAAATGCACGAGGTATTTGGACACCCTGTTACAGATGTACCAACAAAATTAACAGAAGAACGCGCAAAAATTCGCGCAAGCTTTATGCAAGAAGAGTTAGAGGAATTTTTAGAAGCTAATACTGTAGAAGATCAATATGATGCGTTAATTGACCTTATCTATTTCGCATTTGGAACATTTGCAGAAATGGGAGTTCGTCCCGATAAAGGCTTTGAAATTGTAAACAATGCAAATATGGCAAAACTATTCCCTGACGGAAAACCACGTTTCCGCGAAGGCGATGGCAAAATTTTAAAACCAGAAGGCTGGCAAGCACCAGAACCACAGTTACGTGCTGAAATTGAGCGTCAACGCCAAAAAGCATTAGCAAAAGCAGGGAAATAAGATTGAATAGGCTACCATTCGCGGGAAGTTAAGCCCCGCACTTATGTCTTATTTTTTCGAGCGAACGATATGTTGTGTCGAAACGCCGATATATCTGAAAAAGGAGCTCTCTTTATGAAGAGAGCTCCTTTTTGTTTATCCCGCATTAACGGGCAGTAATACCCCCACCTCAAAATTCGGTGAAAGCAAAGAAGTTAGGTGAGAGATAAACTGCCCGTAAAAGCCCGATTGGTGAGGGCTAATAATCAGTGGGGATGAAGAAAACCCCCACTGATTAAAGTTTCACTTTATTTTTTCTTCTTTTCTGTCGGTTGACTTTGTTTAGCGAAATTAGATGAATCATCGAAATTCGGTTGCTTTTTACCAGCATTATTACTTCTACCTTTTCCCATATGTAATGCACCTCCTCTCCTCCTTACTATTCCCAAAATAAAAAATCCCCTTGCGTACAAGAGAATTTTTTTATGTTTTTTATTTACTCTATTAGTGTCCGTGTCCAGCATGCCCTGCCGCGCCCGCTGTTCCTGCAGTACTTCCTGCACTTCCCGCTCCGCCATACCATGTTTGATGTTGTTGACCATGGTGTTGATGCTGGCCATGGTGTTGATGCTGACCATGGTGTTGATGCTGACCATGGTGTTGATGCTGACCATGGTGTTGATGCTGACCATGGTGTTGATGCTGACCATGGTGTTGATGCTGACCATGGTGTTGATGCTGACCATGGTGTTGATGCTGACCATGGTGTTGATGCTGACCATGGTGTTGATGCTGACCATGGTGTTGATGCTGACCATGGTGTTGATGCTGACCATGGTGTTGTGTTTGATATAAAACCGCCTGTGGATGAATTTGATGGTGACCATGATGATGTACTTGTTGCTGATGATGACCGTGTTGCTGATGATAACCGTGTTGCTGGTGGTAACCGTGTTGCTGGTGGTGACCATGATGTTGGTGGTGACCGTGATGTTGGTGGTGACCGTGATGTTGGTGGTGACCGTGATGTTGGTGGTGACCGTGATGGACGTGATGACCGTGATGGACGTGATGACCGTGATGGACGTGATGGACGTGATGACCGTGATGGACGTGATGACCATGAATCATTTGTGGACCTACTCCTCCTACTAGAATAGGAGCAACACCACCAAATCCTGGTTGCGGACCAACTGATGCAGGGAAGCCAGATTGTGCCCCGCCTACAAATGTTGGAAATGTAGTTGGTGCCCCTACAGGAACTCCACCTTGCGCTCCTCCTACAAATGCCGGAAATGTAGTTGGCGCTCCTACAGGAACTCCACCTTGCGCTCCTCCTACAAATGCCGGAAATGTAGTTGGTACTCCTATAGGAACTCCACCCTGCGCTCCTCCCACGAATGTTGGCATTCCGGTTTGCGCTCCAGCTACAGATGTAGGAACTCCTTCTGATGATCCGCCCATCCATGTTGGGTTCCCGCCATATCCTTGTTGTCCAGCTCCTCCCATTAGCATTTGTGCATAGCCATCCTGACCTATCATAAAGCCGTGCGATGCGTTATTATCCATCCCTTTCATTTCTTTCACCTCTTTCTCTCAATTTAACCTGCCTTTGTTATCATATTTCTCATACAAGAATAGGTGTTTGTCTATAAGGGAATTCCACTCATTTTTCAGTTGTCTAAAAAAAAGAGCAGCCCTCTCATAATGATATGATCCCCTTATAGTAGACAGTAAAAAGAAAGCACATTAATCTGTTTACTATGGGGGGGATTTTTTCTATGGGTAAAATTAGAGTAACTTACGATATAGAATTTAAGAAAAAAGCAGTAGATTTATACCTTAAAGAAGGAATGGGATACAAAACGGTCGCTAAAGAACTAGGAATTGATCACTCAGTAGTAAGACGTTGGGTGAAACACTTTGAGGCTGAAGGTATCAAAGGACTAGAAGAAAAACGTGGTAAAGCGAAAGGGCCA
>NZ_KB895711.1:0-81474 GCF_000374965.1 Bacillus sp. 95MFCvi2.1
ATGCGGTGCAAAATGTTATCCGGTATTAGCCCCGGTTTCCCGGAGTTATCCCAGTCTTATGGGCAGGTTACCCACGTGTTACTCACCCGTCCGCCGCTAACTTCATAAGAGCAAGCTCTTAATCCATTCGCTCGACTTGCATGTATTAGGCACGCCGCCAGCGTTCATCCTGAGCCAGGATCAAACTCTCCAATAAAGTTAGTTTGTCTAGCATCTAAAATAAAAATTGACGTTTCACGTTGTTTGTTTCGTTCAGTTTTCAAAGAACTCGTTTGCCGCTCATTTGCGACTTCCTTATGTTAACATCTTCGTTTTTCGATGTCAACTAAGTTTTTTAATTTCTTTTTTCGCTTTCTGCTGTTTCGCATCAGCGACGGTTATTAATATAGCATGTAGAAAAATGAAATGCAACACCCTTTTAAAACTTTTTATAAAAAATAGCCAAGTTTCTCTATTTACGTCATATAATTAATATAATATATATCCATTTTGATTTTCTAACATATAAATCATTGCTATTACAGAACAAGAAGTGACCTGCATTCGGTTCCTCTCTTTACTTTCACTTGGCATGGGGTTGGAAGAGGGGCTGACCGCTTCTATGCATGGATGGATTCTCTCTCCCACCTAAAAAAGGTTTGTGTCGGTTTTTCAATTTGTATTTATATAGAATATTCTTCTTTACATACAGCCTATCTTCCATCAACACAGTTTTTCTCTACATTTCAATTCGTCTCAACGCGTTTATAACTTCTTATCCATATTCTTTACAAAGATACAATTCACAACTTTATAAGATGAACTTTCTATTGATAGATTGTCATCACCACTACATCGAACAAACTTACAAGGAGGAATATACATATGGACTATACCGATTTACTAATCAAGTTAGGTCTCTCTGCTATTTTAGGATTTGCTATCGGTTTAGAACGTGAATTAAAAAGAAAACCACTTGGTTTAAAAACGTGCTTAGTCATTTCAATTATTAGCTGTCTCCTCACGATTGTTTCTATTAAATCAGCTTATAACTTACCTCATACAGATCATATCAACATGGATCCCCTTCGCCTTGCAGCTCAAATTGTATCTGGAATTGGTTTTTTAGGTGCCGGTGTTATTTTAAGAAGAGGAAATGACAGTATCGCAGGCTTAACTACCGCCGCTATGATTTGGGGAGCTTCCGGTATTGGAATCGCTGTGGGGGCTGGTTTTTATCTTGAAGCAATTTTCGGCATGTGTTTTCTTATGATTAGCGTCGAACTCATTCCATTAACAATGAAAGTTTTAGGTCCTAGGTCACTCCGGCAACGAGATATCGCTGTCAAACTTGTTGTAAGCAATATGAACAATATCCCTATTGTTATTGAAGAAATAAAAGCAATGGACATAAAAGTAAAAAACATGAAACTCAAAACATTAGAAAATGGTTCACACTTTTTACAACTAAAATTGTCTGTCGATCAAAAAAGACATACAGCTGACGTCTATTATGCGCTGCAACATTTAGAAAGTGTACAGCAAACGGAAGTTGAAAGTATGTAGTATTCCTTATGAACTACTGAAAAAACTCTCTTACAAAACAGAGAGTTTTTCTTTTTTTCATAATGGTAACAATGTAGCTATACAAAATGAGGAGGAATATAAGTTTGAAATCACGAGCTAACCTAGTAGATGTATTTCGCGACTCCATTATTTTCCGCTTAATTAGCTTCATTGTTGTACTTATTACTGTTTTTGGTTTTCTAATATATAAATTAGAACCCACTTACTTTTCTACATGGTTTGATGGAATCTGGTGGGCGCTTGTTACAACCTTTACTGTCGGTTACGGTGATTACGTTCCACATACACCTGCAGGAAAACTTACAGGCATGATTCTCATTTTATTAGGCACAGGTTTCTGCTCCTATTATATGGTATTATTCGCTACCGAAATGATTAGTAAGCAATATATGAAAATTAAAGGCGAAGAAGCTGCTTCTTGTCATGGTCATATGATTATTGTCGGCTGGAATGAGCGTGCAAAACAAGTCGTGAGCCAAATGCATGTGTTACAACCAGACCTTGATATCGTACTCATCGACGAAACCCTTTCCTTGCTTCCAAAGCCTTTCCATCACTTAGAGTTTATTAAAGGATGTCCACACCATGATCAAACTTTATTAAAAGCAAATATCAAAACAGCCCATACGATTTTAATAACGGCAGATAAAGAAAAAAATGAAAGCTTAGCTGACACACAATCAATTTTAAACATTTTAACTGCTAAAGGACTGAATCCAAATATTCACTGTATCGCTGAACTACTCACTTCTGAACAAGTTCAAAATGCAACTAGAGCGGGAGCGACAGAAATTATAGAAGGAAATAAATTAACAAGCTACGTCTTTACTGCATCTCTTTTATTCCCTTCTATTTCAGGTGTATTATTTACACTTTATAATGAAATCTCGGAAAGTAAATTGCAGCTGATGACTGTTCCTACATCTTATAGCGGAAAAACTTTCGAAGCTTGCAGTAGCCTCCTTTTAAAACAAGGCACCCTACTGCTAGGTGTACAGCGGAATGAACAATATCACATCAATCCCATTCATTCCTTCGTTACTATTGAAAGCGACGTATTTATCGTAATTAAACATTAATGAGATGCTTTTCCAACTCTTTTACTAATGCCTTTCCAATATCAATATATTTTCTTTTTATATTCCCATCTGCATCTTGTGGCTCTGCAAATTGATCTAATCCACTTGCTCCAGCTGCTAATGTATTTACCTGATCATCCAGTTCGTCTTGGTATACATGTGAAAGAAGATACGGTGTATCAAGGCGAACAACTACTCCTGGTACATCCAGCTCTCCTTCAACTGCTGTAAATGGTACTCTTAAAAATTGATACCCATCTTCCTCATCTACTTTATAATCGAAGCATCCTTTGTCGTAATCCCAATTGCCGCCGATACTATAACCAAGCGGTTTTAATACTTCTTCTAATTTAAAAAGGGCATATGTATGGCCTTCTAAATTTGATTGAATTGGAATCAAGCTATTCATCCTTCCTAGACTTTTTCCTTAGCATGCCCGATTCGTATTTGTTCTAATATCGATATATCGGCGATTCGACACAACTTATCGACTATTCAGCAACATTCGACAAGTCTCATCCCAATCTTTCCAATAAAAAAAGCTATCGGGACTATCCCGATAGCTTTTTTCGCTTTTCTTTGTCCAGCTACAGCAGCTAGAACCTCCGGTCATTTCGCTCTCTCGGTCGAAGTAAAAAACACTTCTTCGTCGAGAACTCCAATGCCTTGCGGTTCTGAGCAAGCCGCTTCCGCTTTTCTTACTTCAAACGTTCTTCTAATTCTGCTTTTAATTCTTCGAATCCTGGTTTTCCAAGAAGAGCAAACATGTTTTTCTTGTATGCTTCTACACCTGGTTGGTCAAATGGATTTACGCCTAATAGGTAACCGCTCATCGCACATGCCTTTTCGAAGAAGTATACAAGGTAACCGAATGTATATTCATTTAATTCTGGAATGTTTACGATTAAGTTTGGTACCCCGCCATCACTATGAGCTAGTAATGTACCTTCGTATGCTTTTGTGTTTACGAAGTCTACTGTTTCACCAGCAAGGTAGTTCAGACCATCTAAATCGTTCTCATCTAATTCAATTTTTAGTTCATGTGTAGATTTTCCTACTTTAAGAACTGTTTCAAATAAGTCACGACGTCCTTCTTGAATGTATTGACCTAATGAATGTAAATCAGTAGAGAAGTTTGCTGAAGATGGGAAAATTCCTTTTTGATCTTTCCCTTCACTTTCGCCAAATAGTTGTTTCCACCACTCAGCAAAATATTGAAGTGCTGGCTCATAGTTCACAAGCATTTCAATCGTTTTTCCTTTATTATATAGAGCATTACGTACAACTGCATATTGGTAAGCAGGGTTTTCTTCCAGCTCAGATTTTGCAAAGTCATCATGTCCGGCAGCTGCACCTTGCATCATCTCTTCAATATTTAAACCACTCACTGCAATTGGTAATAAACCAACTGGTGTTAATACAGAGAAACGACCGCCAACATCATCTGGAATTACGAATGTTTCGTATCCTTCTTCGTCAGCTAATGTTTTTAAAGCACCACGCGCTTTATCAGTTGTTGCATAAATACGTCTACGCGCTTCTTCTTTTCCATATTTCTCTTCTAACAATTTACGGAAAATACGGAATGCAATTGCAGGTTCTGTTGTTGTACCTGATTTGGAAATAACGTTAATGGAGAAATCTTTACCTTCTAATACATCCATTAAATCTTTCATATAAGTGGAGCTAATGTTTTGTCCAACAAATAGCACTTGTGGAGTTTTGCGTTGTTCTTTAGAAAGCGTATTGTAGAAAGAATGGTTTAACATTTCAATTGCTGCACGTGCTCCTAAGTAAGAACCACCAATACCTATAACAAGTAAAATGTCAGAGTCATTTTTAATTTTCTCTGCACTTTTTTGAATGCGAGCAAATTCTTCTTTATCATATTGAAGCGGAAGCTCTACCCACCCAAGGAAATCGTTCCCAGCTCCAGTTTTTTCATGGATTGCATGGTGTGATACTTTTACTGCATCACGTAAATAAGTTAGTTCTTGTTCACTGATGAACGATAACGCTTTAGAATAATCGAACGTCACATGTGTGCTCATTTTTTTCCCTCCAATTATGTATATGTATTTCTGTATTCACTTTAGCGAAACTGGGATTGTAAATCAAGCAATTGGAGAATTGTAAACGTAACCAATATGTATTTTTTAAAAAAAGTTCATTTTTCGCATAAAAATTCGTATTTTTAAGTATAGATGTATATACATCCTGTAATGGATATTTTTTGTGTATAAAAACAACAAAGGAGAGTCATTCTATAAGAGAGTTAAGTTGTAGAAGGTGCACTTCCATTTTCGGATTTCGCTTTATACCCACCAACCTCATATAGGTGGATTCTTACTACTCACGAAAACTAAAGGCATACTTATGCTTCAAATTTAAGGAGGATTACTCAAGATGAGTACTTTACAACGTATTGCTTTAGTATTCACTGTAATTGGTGCCGTCAACTGGGGACTAATTGGATTCTTTCAATTTGATTTAGTAGCAGCTATCTTCGGTGGGCAAAGTTCAGCACTTGCACGAATCATTTACGGTATCGTTGGTATTTCTGGGCTGATTAACCTTGGTTTATTATTTAAACCATCCGAAAATCTCGGAACACACCCAGAAACACGCGAAGTTCGATAATAAGCGAAGCACGGACTTCGCACTTCCCATCCGACATACGAATATGATTGCATGCAATCATATTTGCTAATATATATCATAATAAAATAAAAGAGAATCGCTAATTTAGCGACTCTCTTTTATTTTGTTAACTGTGATTCTTCAATCCACTCTGTTAACTTCTCGCGAAGCGTATTGAATCCTTTATCAGATGGATTTGGTACGATAATTCTTCCTTGCTTACGCTTTGCTGCCTTTAACGATAAACTCATTTTTCTGTGTTCTTCATCAATTGAAAGTACCTTTACTTCAACTATATCTCCAACCTTTAAAAAATCATGAATATCTTTTACATACCCATTTGTAATTTCAGATATATGCACAAGTCCTTGTGTTTCTTGATCCAATGCTACAAATGCACCGTAATCTTGAATTCCAGTTACTTTCCCTTTTACAACCACTCCTGTTGTGTATTGTTCTGACATATGAAACACTCCCATACGTTTACCAGTTTCCCTGCTATTTGCAGGTTGCAGTAAAAGTACCCACCTCAACATTTAAACGCATGTATACGCAAAGTGAGTAACTGCTCATAAATATCCAATTGGTGAAGACTCATTCTCAAGCGGAAAGAAATATCCCACTTGAGAAAAACTTCACTCTATATTAGTAAATTATACCACCAGCTCCCATTTCATTCAAAATTCATGAAAAAGTTTCCTTTAGTAAGTATAATTTTCAAATATTGGGATAGAATACTAACACATGGCTTTCTAGTATTCCCCCCCTTTTATGGACAAAACGTATTCTGTTTTGTCCTTTTTTTATTTTCTACAAATCGTTTCATTCGCTTCATGGCTTCCATTAATTGTTCAAGCGAAGTTGCATATGAACATCGAATAAACCCTTCACCGCTCTCACCAAACACACTTCCAGGTACAACTGCAACTTTTTCTTCTAGCAATAATTGTTCCGCAAATTCTGCTGAGGATAATCCTGTTGAAGAAATCGAAGGAAACACATAGAATGCTCCGCCTGGCACATGACACGTTAAGCCCATTTCATTAAACGATGTCGTCATAAAATTACGGCGCTTTTTATAACTTTCTCTCATTCGAATGACTTCATCATTTCCAAAACGAAGCGCTTCTAATGCTGCAAATTGTGACATCGTTGGTGCGCACATCATTGAATATTGATGAATTTTCAGCATCAACTCTGAAAAGTGGACAGGAGCCGCAATCATTCCAAGGCGCCATCCAGTCATCGCAAATCCTTTTGAAAATCCTGAAATTAAAATCGTATGATCACGCATATTTTTAATGCTCGCAAAACTCGTATAAGCCTCGTCATATACAAGCTCCGCATAAATTTCATCAGATAATACAATGAGATTATACTTTTCAACGATTACTGCTAACTTTTCTAATTCAGACTTGTTTAAAAGTGCTCCTGTTGGATTATTTGGAGAACAAAGTAAAATTGCTTTTGTTTTTGTTGTAATCGCTGCTTCAATTTGCTCCGACTGTACTTTAAATGCATCCTCTAATGAAGTTGCTACCAGAACTGGCACTCCTCCAGCTAATGTAACAAGTGGGCCATATGATACAAAGCTCGGTTCAATGATGATCACTTCGTCGCCAGGATTTACAATAGCGCGCATCGCAACATCTAACGCTTGGCTCGCTCCAACTGTAACAATAATTTCTTCATCTGCATTATAGGAAACATGAAATTGCTTTTGAAGATACTTTGCTATTTCTTGACGTAACTCCAATAATCCTGCATTCGCAGTATATGCTGTGTATCCTTCTTCTAACGAACGAATACATGCCTGTCTCACATGCCATGGTGTAACAAAATCCGGCTCTCCCACCCCTAGTGAAATAACACCTTTCATACCTGCCGCTAAGTCAAAAAACTTACGGATACCGGATGGTTGTAAAGATTCTGCTGCTCTTGATAGTTCAAACTGCTTCATGGTGCCACCACAATCCGTTTATCGTCATCAGTTTTGTCATAAATAAGTCCCTCATGTTTATATTTTTTCAAAATAAAATGTGTTGTTGTTGACACAACTGATTCAATTGTTGCTAACTTTTCAGAAACAAAACTTGCCACTTCACTCATACTTTTTCCTTCCAACGTAATAGAAAGGTCGTATGTCCCTGACATTAAATAAACCGATTTCACTTCTGAATAACGGTAAATTTGTTCTGCAACAGAATCAAAGCCAACACCGTGCTTCGGTGTAACTTTCACATCAATCATAGCTGTTAAACCGCTATGTTCTTTTACTTTTGTCCAATCTATATGTGTAACATAATCAACAATGATTTTTTCTCTTTCTAATTTCTCAACCATTTCTTTTACTGCTTCTACTTTTATATTTAACATTTTTGCTAAAGTTTCTACGGATAAACGACTACTTTTTTCAAGACAAGCTAATAATTCTAATTCTTTTTCAGTCACCATATTCTTCATCCTTCCTTTTGTTTGTTTTTAAATTATACAGACACCTTTTTATGTTTGAAAAGAAGATTTTTTTAGAGAATTATGTGAAAATGAAAAAGAAAGGGGCGGAAACCGTGAAACCAAAAGTATATATCGCTGAACGCGTTCCAAAATTTGTAGAAACATATCTCTCCGAGCATTGTGAATATGAAAAATGGGATAGTAGTGAAAAGATTCCTCGTGAAGTTCTATTAGAAAAAATAAAAGATAAACATGGCTTGCTTAACTTTGGGACAAAAATCAACGAAGAGTTATTGCGAGCAGCTCCTCACTTAAAAGTTGTGAGCAACATTTCTGTTGGCTATGATAACTTTGATTTAGAATCGATGCAGGGCAGAAACGTGATTGGAACAAATACTCCATATGTATTAGATGATACAGTGGCCGATCTTGTTTTCGCTCTTATGCTATCAGCCGGACGACGCGTATGTGAGCTTGATTCTTATGTAAAAGACGGTAATTGGAATGCCGAAATTACAAAAAAGCACTTCGGACTGGATGTGCATCATAGTACAATTGGGATTATTGGAATGGGGCGAATTGGAGAAGCTGTTGCCAAGCGCGCAAAATTTGGATTTGATATGAATGTCCTTTATTATAATCGGCGTCGTAAGGAAGAAGCCGAACAAAAATTTGATGCCGCGTACTGTGATTTACACACACTACTAAAGCAATCTGATTTCATTGTTCTTTTAACGCCATTAACAGAAGAAACATATCAGCTCATTGGAGAAAAGGAATTTTCATTAATGAAAGAAACAGCTATTTTCATTAATGCTTCCCGCGGGAAAACAGTTGATGAACCTGCATTAATCGACGCACTGAAACAAAAGAAAATCTTTGCAGCAGGTATCGATACATTTACACAGGAACCGGTCGAAAAAGATAATCCGTTATTATCTTTAACAAACGTCGTTACGCTGCCGCACATCGGATCTGCGACATTAAAGACAAGACACCAAATGGCAATGACTGCTGCAGAAAATTTAGTTGCAGGGTTACAAGGAAAAACACCGCCTAATATTGTACGAGGATAACACTTAGCACTGAAAAAGGTAGGATGGACCCCCATCTTGCCTTTTTTTGTTAACATAAATCTTTTTCTACTAGGAGATGATATGAAAAAAATCAATGGAGTGAAAGAAAATGAAACATGAGCTAGAGCATCCCTACTTCACTTTTTCCACTCGCGGCACTACTGTTCATTACGAATTGTATGAACACCAGAGTAATGAGGAAAAACCAACTTTTGTACTCGTTCACGGTTTTCTCTCATCCTCATTTAGTTACCGACGACTTATCCCACTGCTTGCAAAAGAAGGAACGGTTGTCGCACTTGATTTACCACCGTTCGGAAAAAGTGATAAGTCCAACCAATTTATATATTCCTATCATAATTTAGCAACTATAATTATCGATTTAATGGAACACTTAGCACTCCAAAACATTGTGCTAGTCGGTCATTCAATGGGCGGACAAATCTCACTCTATGTGAATCGCATACGTCCTGATTTAATTACAAAAACAATCTTACTATGTAGCTCAAGCTACTTAACACGAGCAAAGTTTCCGCTCATCTACTCTTCCTATTTACCGTTCTTTCATTTATACGTAAAAAATTGGATTATAAGAAGAGGCATCGTTCATAATTTAATGAATGTCGTTCATGACCACTCTTTAATTGATGATGAAATGATGGAAGGGTACGCTGCTCCCTTTTATGATAACCGCATTTTCCCTGCTTTAACGCGAATGATCCGGGACCGAGAAGGAGATTTATCATCAGCTGAATTACGAAAGATCGAGACCCCAACCTTACTCATTTGGGGTGAAAAAGACCGCGTTGTTCCTGTTCATGTCGGGCACCGGCTACACAAAGACTTGCCAAACTCTACATTTATTTCATACGAAAATACAGGACACTTGCTACCAGAGGAAAAGCCAGAACATGTATATGAAGAAATCATAGCATTTTCAGCACAATAGTATTCATATACACATCAGCGCTTTTTAAAATATATCGGCGCTTCGACACAACATATCAACCATTCTAAAAGGTACGATATAAAGTGAAACTTTATTCAGTGGAAGGTCTTCATCCCCGATCTAATTTCTTTGCTTTCGCTGAATTTTGAGGTGGGAGTGCTACTGCCAGTTAATGCGGGATAAACTTCCTACTAAAAAAGCTGTCGGAACTTCCGACAGCCTACAATGAACAACTTCCGCCTTCTTTTAATACGAGTAATTCCTGTGCTAATTTCTCGCATTTTTCAATAGCTGGTACTTCTTCAAACGACATAAAATAAATATGCTGTATTTTTTTTGCAATATATTTCGGATCGTCAAACGCACTTACCACGTACACAACATCGCTTGCTTCTGTTTCATAAAATTCCGGTCCCATTTGAAAAGGATCCCAATTCTTCACCATTTCCACCATCTTTTCATATGCGCCCATCTACTTCCCGCCTTTTCCTATTTTTCACTCTTTTCTTTATCGTATCACATCAGCTATTCTAGAAGAAGGGAGGAACTTTCACAAAATTATAGATTCAAGTAGAAGGGAGCAAAAAAGATGCAGCAATTTCATAAAACTGTAAACCGCCGGGGAACACATAGTGTAAAGTGGGATACATATAAGAATGAAGAATTGTTACACGCATGGATTGCAGATATGGATTTCCCTATTCCAGAGCCAATTCAATCTGCACTGCAAAAACGCCTTGGGCATCCTATTTTCGGATATACAATGCCACCTGAAGAAATAACAGATATTATTTGTCGTTGGACAAAAAGTGCATACAATTGGGATATAAAAGAAGAATGGATTGTATTTAGTTCAGGTATCGTTCCTGCTCTTAGCACTAGTGTACAGGCTTTCACAACTGAAAATGATGCCGTACTTGTACAACCACCTATTTATCCCCCATTCTTTGACATGGTCACAAAAAATAACCGTCATGTATGGGAAAGTCCATTACTTTTACAGGGCGGCACATACACAATGGATTTTGAACATTTGGAAACACAGTTTCAGCAAGGTGTAAAACTTATGTTTCTTTGTAGTCCACACAACCCGGTTGGTCGCGTTTGGACAAAAGACGAGCTTACAAAACTCGGCACGCTATGTGAACAATATAATGTAACCGTTATCTCAGATGAAATTCATGCAGACCTTATTTTCTCAGGTCATACACACACGCCATTTGCTTCATTGTCAAAACAATTAGCAGCGCGTACAATCACTTGCATGGCGCCAAGTAAAACATTTAATATCGCAGGCTTACAAGCATCTATTATTATTATTCCTGACAAAAAACTTCGAAATGCCTTTACAGCTGTGCAACACCGTCAAGGCTTTCATGGGTTAAATACATTTGCTTATGTAGCAATGCAAAGCGCCTATACAGAGTGTAACGATTGGCTAGCAGAAATGCGTTTATATATAGAAGAAAATGCCCGATTTGCTTGTGAATTTATCAAGCAGCATATCCCTACCCTTTCCGTTATTCAATCAGAAGGTACTTTTTTACTATGGGTCGACTGTTCTCGCCTTGACCTATCTCAAAAAGAACGAACAAAACAGCTTGAAGAAAACGGGAAAATTATCGTTGAACCAGGTGAAAAATACGGAGCAGGTGGAGAACAACATATTCGGATTAACATCGGCTGTTCAAGAAGACAACTTGAAGAAATACTACATAGACTTAAGTGTGCATTTTCATAATTAACTGAAAAAAGCTACCCTTTCAAAGGTAGCTTCTACTTTTTCTTAGCGGCTGCCTTTTCTACAATGACGCCACAAGCAATTCGATTCCCTGAATTTCCAGCAGGTTGCGTCATACCATCATCAGGCTTTTCCGTAATAATGATAGACGCACCATCTTTTCGATGCAGCGTTGTTTTCCCTTCTTGAAGTGATACATGAGGCGCTTCAATCTCCGCCTTAATCTTTCCTGTATTATCCGCAATAACATTCGGCAAATCACCATTCTCTGCACCTTTTGGATTCATAAGTCCATGTTTCTTTTTCTTCTCTAAATTAAAATGATTACCAGCTGATATAAAACGCGGTGCTTTACACTCTCCAATTTCATGAATATGTAATCCATGTACACCTGGCGAAAATCCTTCTGCCTTAATGGATATTTTCACACCACTTGTTTGCTGCTTCACTTTTGCTGTTCCAACTTTATCACCAGAAGCATTATATAATTTCACATCGATTTCTTTCGGATTTCCTTTATCACAACCTGCCATAAGAAACAGCAAACAACACCCGAATAAAAGCTGCTTTTTCATCACAATTCCCTCCAGAATACATTCTGCCCTTAGATTGTCCGAGCATAGAGGGAAACATACAAAAACGAATTAGTGTTTCTTTTCCGCTAACAGCTTTCGCTCCACTTTCTCCAAACGTTCCGCCTCTCTCTTTGATACGCGAATAAACATGCGCCATGTTGCAATCGCACCGATTATAAATAAAACACAAACAATCCCTGGAATAATATATTCTGTTTTATCTTCTGGAAAATATAAAGGCATCATGAAGATCACTCCTCCCTACAAGTTTAACGTCCCAATTTTTTATTCTTCCAATCGAGTTTACTCTATTCAGTAAATCCCACGGCAAAAATACATCTATACCTGTGAATTCATCGAAGCAAACGATACATACCTTCATCCTTTCAATTCCTCAGAATTTTCTGTTATATCATCTCGAATTATAACATTTCTCTGATCACAAGCACACCTAACTTCTCAAAATCATTCTCCAGCAAATGATTTCTTTGACTCTATTCCCCACTTTCCTTACTATAAAATTGAGGTGAAAAATATGAACGAAACATTCCAAATTGGTGATATCGTTACTGGTATCTATAAAACAGGAAAGTATATCGGTGAAATTACAAACAGCCGTCCTGGAAGTTACGTTGTGAAAGTGTTAGCTGTTTTAAAACATCCAACGCAAGGTGATTTACATAATGTAAAACAAGCGGATGTTCCATTTTTCCATGAAAGACGCGCTTTAGCATTCAGGGAGCAAACAAATATCCCGCAGCAAATGGTGAAAAAATACGATGGCGATATTCCGGATTATAAAGAATCCTTACAATCCGCACTAGAAGCACAAATGAATGCATTCTCAGCAGATGATGGTCCGTTTGCGAGGCGTAGTTTGCAGACACTCCAGCAGTTAAAACAAGATTACAAGCTGTAAAAAAACAAAACGACCAAATTACACAGTTTGTAATTTGGTCGCTATTGTGTACTCACTTTCTTTAACACCTTTGAAAAATCGATGAGTTCACCTAAAGTCGGGGGAGATGGTTTCACTAAATATTCTTTATCCTTTTCAACCAGTTTAAAAATATTATAGGTCGTTATCGCATCATCAAGCGCGCAATGATGCTTTCCTGTTCCTACTTTCCCGTACGCTTCAATCGCTTTCCATAATCCAGTTTGATTCCGTTCGCCAAAGAAACGTTTATACTCGAGTGATAAATCTCGGCATTGCCCCGAAAAAGGAAACTCGGCACCTATGGCCTCACAATTATGCTTCAATACTTTCATATCCATATTACCCCACGTTACAATTGTTGTTTGACAACGTTTTTCATATTGTACAAGTTTCTCGACAAGTTCCAAAAAAGAAATTCCTCCGTCTACCGCTTCCTGATTAATTCCTAAAAATTTTTTACACCGCTCTGTTAAGCATGAAAAAGTTTCCGGTCGTACATACGATGAATACGTATCTTCCACTACACAATCAACAACTGATACGAGTCCTACCTCAATAATTTCTGGAAAAAAACCCTTTGGTTTCTTCCTATTTTGAGGCATCGTGAACTCAAAATCCAAAAATAAAAATTGTTGTCCATCCATACGATCCCTTCCTTATCATTCTGTCTACTTTGTACTCCTACACGAACAGGCTCGAATGCTATTACATAAGATACATTCAGATTGATGTATCTTATGTATATGTCAAATAACCACAAATATTTTTAAAAAGAAGAAAAATTCATTTGTACAGAAAATATGACAAAACAAACCCTTTCATTTACATCCGACATTTTTCTACTTTATAATGGCTTTAAGTGTGTTTCTTCCAGAAATTTATGACACACTAAGAAAAGTTACCCGAAAGGAGATGGAATTTTTGCACGAAACAACGCAAGAAATCGCTAACTGGCAATATTACTTTGCAATCGCAGTCTTTCTAATTACATATGCCATTATCATTTCAGAAAAAATTAACCGTGCTGTTATCGCACTTCTCGGTGCAGCACTTATGGTCATCTTTGGTGTCGTCGACTTGCACAACGCTTTTACAAAACATATTGAATGGGGAACCATCACGCTACTGATCGGTATGATGATATTAGTAAACATCACAAGTAAATCAGGCGTATTCCAATATGTTGCAATTAAAGCCGCTAAACAAGCACAAGGAAATCCAATTAAAATCTTAATTTCTCTTTCTTTGCTTACCGCGCTCGGTTCCGCATTTCTAGATAACGTAACAACTGTACTTCTTGTTGTTCCCGTTACTTTATCTATTACGCGCATTTTACAAGTAAATCCTGTTCCATATTTACTTTCCGAAATTATTTTTTCAAATATTGGGGGAACTGCAACATTAATTGGTGACCCACCAAACATTATGATTGGTTCTGCAAACAAGCATTTAGATTTTAATGCTTTCTTATTCAACTTAGCCCCAATCGTACTAATTATTATCGCTGTTACCGCGACAATGATTTACTTTATGTACCGCAAGCAGTTAATTGCTGACCCTATACAAATTAAAAAACTAATGAGCTTAGACGAAAAACAATACATTAAAGATGCTGTACTAATGAAAAAATCTTTAACTGTACTTGGACTTACAATCCTCGGTTTTATGACTCATTCTATTTTCCACATTGACGCCGCAGTAATCGCATTAACAGGTGCTACTGTACTTATGCTAATCGGTGTAAAAGAGCATGAAATTGAAGAAGTATTCGCTCACGTAGAGTGGATTACAATTTTCTTCTTTGCCGGTCTATTCGTACTCGTTGGTGGACTTATTGATATCGGACTTATCAAAATGTTAGCCCAAAAAGTAATCGGTTTAACAGGCGGAGATGTTTCTTACGCATCCATCCTTATTTTATGGGTATCCGGCATTGCTTCAGCAACAATCGATAACATTCCGTTCGTTGCAACAATGATTCCACTTATTAACGATATGGCAGTCGGTCTTGGTCTATCACCTTCTGATGCACAAATCGATGTATTATGGTGGTCATTAGCATTAGGAGCTTGTCTAGGTGGAAACGGAACATTAATCGGTGCTTCCGCTAACGTAATCGTTGCTGGAATCGCAAGCCGTGAAGGACACCGATTTAGCTACGTGGACTTCCTAAAAGTCGGTTTCCCAATTATGATCGTTTCATTAATTGTTTCTCACATTTATATTTATCTGCGTTACTTAATGTAGGTATAAAAAGCGGAGTGGCTCGCTTAGAATCACTATCCAAAAAAGGCTATCGCTAGATGCGATAGCCTTTTCCCTTTCTATTTTCCATAATAGATCCTAATATTTCGTTGGCTCATTTCGAATCAAAAACAGGTGAATCGGAAGAAAAATAGAACATGTTATCACATGGATGACTGTAAATAATATTGCGTTCGTACCATAACGCTCCAAAATGGCGTATACTAAGTAAATCGACAGAACAAGTACTACAACACTTGCTAAAAGGCTTATGATTGGAATGAAGTTCAAAATAAAACAAGCAACGTATATACCGAATACTTTCCATCCAGCGCCTTCTTTCAAAAAGTCAGGTAACTTCTCCCTTGCCAAATCCCCCCATACTTTACTATTTAAAAATGGAATAAAAGCAAGAATGCCATCTTCAGCACCATCATTTTTTGCCATTGTATAGAGTGCAAATGCAGTTAACAAATACGCAATAAATGCCCAGATTAAAATAATAACAATAGCAACAAAACTAAGAGCAAAAAAACCCGCTAATATACTTTGATCTTCCATCGCTCCCTCTCCTTTCTACTCTCATCGGATTTCTTATATCCATTTCATATCACTTCTTTATATAATATGAACAAAGACCATGAAAGGAGAACAATTTTATGCACCCATTTGTAAAAGCCTTACAGCAACAGTTTATCGCACATCAAAATCCTGAAAAAGCAGAACCAATGGCTCGTTATATGAAAAATCATTTCCCATTTCTCGGTATTCAAACACCGGAAAGAAGAAAGCTATTACGTGAAGTCATACAAGTACATAAACTTCCAGACAAAGAGGACTTTCAAACCGTCATCCTTGGACTTTGGGATTTACCAGAACGCGAATTCCAAGCCGCCGCTCTCGATCTATTACAGAAATATAAAAAGCATCTCGATAAAACTCACATCCCGTTCTTAGAAGAACTCATTATAACGAAATCATGGTGGGATTCCGTTGATGGCATTGTTCCTACCTCCCTAGGAAGCATTTTTTTGAAACATCCAGAAGCCATTCAAACATACATCCCGAAATGGATTGCTTCAGAAAATATATGGTTACAGCGCTCCGCAATCTTATTTCAACTAAAATATAAAGAACAAATGGATGAAAAACTTCTCTTCTCAATCATTGGACAACTCAAATCTTCAAAAGAATTTTTCATCCAAAAAGCAATCGGCTGGGTACTTCGTGAATACGCAAAAACAAGCCCAGATGTTGTATGGGAATATGTTCAAAATCATGAACTTGCTCCTCTAAGCAAACGTGAAGCAATTAAACATATTCGCTCTACTATGAGCACCTCTTCAGATTGAACTACCCCCACCTTCACTTCATTTAGAGGAGGGGGTCTTCTCGGTTAAAATGATAAAGAATAGTAAAATAGGCGAAACTCTATCATATATATCCATCTTGATTTTCCAACATAGCAGTCCCTGCCATGAAAACAAAAGAAACGATGGTCTCATTTTCTCCTTTTGTTTTCACTTGGCATGGGACTAAAAAAGTCACTGTCCGCCTCTAGCCATGGGCGGACGCTCTCTCCCATCTAAAAAAGAAAGGTTTTCTATCCTTTTTTCAATTTGTATTTATACAGATACAATCGTTCCTCTATTGTGATTTAAAAAGGAACATGATAGAATATGGTCATTATTATAAAATATAGTAGCGATGACGGACTTATAAGTACTTGCACAAAAAGCGATTCAGGGATAGTGAAAGCCTGAAAAAGCGAGGAAACGGCAGTCTCGAGCAATACGTGATAAAGTGGTTGTGTGTTTACGCACACATCAACTAGGGTGGAACCGCGGGTATACAAGCTCGTCCCTAGGCAAAAATGCCTAGAGACGAGCTTTTTTGTATTTCAAGGTGCAAGCGGCTTGCTCGAGAAATTGCCATTCAACAAGTACATCCAGTCATCGCCAATACGTTAACTTTTAAAAGGAGGATTTTATTATGTATTCAATGGAACAAGTTGTAAACTTAGCGAAGCATCGCGGTTTTGTTTTCCCTGGTTCTGAAATTTATGGTGGTCTTGCAAACACTTGGGATTACGGTCCACTTGGTATCGAATTAAAAAATAACGTTAAAAAAGCTTGGTGGAAAAAATTCATTCAAGAATCTCCATACAACGTTGGTTTAGACGCAGCGATTTTAATGAACCCAAAAACTTGGGTAGCTTCTGGTCATGTTGGTAACTTTAACGATCCAATGATTGACTGTAAAAAATGTAAAGCGCGTCACCGTGCTGATAAATTAATTGAAGATGCTTTAGATGCAAAAGGCATCGAAATGATCGTTGATGGTCTTACTTTCGATCAAATGGCTGGATTAATGAAAGAACATGAAGTAAAATGCCCAGATTGCGGTAGCGAAGACTTCACTGAAATCCGTCAGTTCAACTTAATGTTTAAAACATTCCAAGGTGTTACAGAATCTAGCACAAACGAAATCTTCCTTCGCCCTGAAACAGCACAAGGTATTTTCGTAAACTTCAAAAACGTACAACGCTCTATGCGTAAAAAACTTCCATTTGGTATTGGCCAAATCGGTAAAAGTTTCCGTAACGAAATTACACCTGGTAACTTCACATTCCGTACACGTGAATTCGAACAAATGGAGCTTGAATTCTTCTGTAAACCTGGTGAAGATTTAGAGTGGTTCACATTCTGGCGTAACACTTGTAAAAACTGGTTACTATCACTTGGTATGCACGAAGAAAGCATGCGTCTTCGTGACCACGGTGAGGATGAGTTATCTCACTACAGTAACGCAACAACAGATATCGAATTTAAATTCCCATTCGGCTGGGGCGAACTTTGGGGCGTTGCATCTCGTACAGACTTCGACTTAAAACGTCACATGGAACATTCTAACGAGGACTTTAACTATATCGATCCACAAACGAACGAACGTTACGTACCATACTGCATCGAGCCATCTCTTGGCGCAGACCGCGTAACATTAGCATTCTTATGTGATGCATACGAAGAGGAACAATTAGAAAACGACTCTCGTACAGTTCTTCGTTTCCACCCTGCTTTAGCACCATACAAAGCAGCAATCTTACCACTATCTAAAAAGCTATCTGAAGGCGCTGGGGAAGTGTTCGCAGAACTAGCAAAAGACTTCGTGGTAGACTTTGACGAAACTGGTTCTATCGGTAAACGTTACCGTCGTCAAGACGAAATCGGTACACCATTCTGTATCACTTATGACTTCGACTCAGTTGAAGACAAAGCAGTTACAGTACGTGACCGTGACACAATGGAGCAAGTTCGTATGCCAATTAGCGAACTAAAAGGCTTCTTAGAGAAGAAAATCCAGTTCTAATGATAGAAAGGCTGCCTCTGGGCAGCCTCTTTTATTGCTCACGCTTCTCTTTAATTGCAACTGTACATCTTGAAATGCAAAGTAAATCATCATTTTCATCAATGATGCGCACATCCCAAACCATTGTTGTTTGTCCTTTATGAATCGGCGTACCGATTGCTGTTACGATTCCATCGCGTTTCGCGCGAATATGATTCGCATTTATTTCAAGACCAAAACAAATACACTTTTCTTGATCAATTAAATTATAGGAGCCTACGCTCGCTACAGTTTCTGCTAATGCAACTGATGCGCCACCATGTAAAAAACCAAATGGTTGATGTGTGCGTCCATCTACTGGCATAGTTGCTACTACTTTTTCTTCTGTCATTTCTAACAGCTCAATCCCAAGTGCATCCATTAATGTTTTCGACATACTACTTCCTCCTTTTTCTTGTTTAAAAATGTATAATTTTCCCTATTTATTTTCAAACTACCTATAGCACTTATATAAGGAGGTTCTATCTACATGAAAAACAAATTCTATATTCTATTACTCTTAGTCTCCTTGCTCATTATTGTACCAAATTATACGAATGCAGCCCACCCTTCTAACCTGACAATCGATATTAAGCATGTCACACAAAAAGGTAAGAAACCTTATCTTGAATATCAAATTAGCAGACCTTATTTTAGTAATTTTTACGATACAAAATTTCAAAAAAAGTTGAATACATACTATAAAACAACTACTGATCGTTTTAAAACAACATTAGCGAAAGAAGCAAAAAAATATTATACAGAGGCTCAGGAATCAAATGCTCCTTTTCATCCATATGTTGCAAATGTTGACTATAAAGTAACATTGCAAAAATTCCCCTTACTCAGTCTCTATGTAAATTATTATCAGTATACAGGCGGAGCACACGGACTATATACATGGAAGGCGAATACATTTGATTTAAATGAAAAAAGATTACTTAATTTGGACGACTTATTTCAAAAAGGCAGTACGTATCAAGATATCATCCGCACAGAAATCGTTAGACAAATTAAGCAAAATGAAAGTATCTATTTTCCAGATGCAACTGAAAAAGTCATGAGTACAAAGAAATTTAACTATTATTTGGAACCCGATCATCTTGTCATCTATTTCTCATTATATGAAATAGCTCCTTACTCAAGCGGTATTCCACAATTTCGCATTCCATACACTTTACTTAGAGAAGCACTAAAGCCTAACTACCAAAACATTTTAATTGACAACGGATAAATGGATTCGCTACTATATTGTTAACCAAATAACAACTGGAGGTTAACAATATGAGACAATTACGTGCTTTAGATTTAGCACTAGCTGCCATGTTTGTTGCGCTCATGGCGATTGGTGCGAATATCGTATCCTGGGCACCGTTTTTACAAGTGGCTGGTATTCCACTTTCCATGCAACCATTTTTCGCAATTTTAGCAGGTCTTCTTCTTGGAAGCAGACTTGGGGCCTTATCTATGACTGTTTATATGCTTGTTGGTATTGCAGGAGCACCAATTTTCGCGCAGTTCAAAGCTGGATTTGGCGCACTTTTAGATCCTACTGGTGGTTTTATTATCGCATTCATTATCGTTGCTTACGTATCAGGAAAACTAGTAGAACAAAGAGAAAAACCACAATTCAGTACCTTTGCAATCGCGTCTTTTACAGGAATTATTTTAACCTATATCATTGGTACTACTTATATGTATGCAGCTGTAAACTTCTGGATAGGCGGAAATATGAGTTACAAAGCGGCTTGGACAATTATGATGTGGTTCGCGGTTAAAGATATGATCTTTACAATTATCGGTGCTATCATCTCACCTCGCATATATTACGCTGTACGTCGTTCTGC
The DNA here is from genome assembly GCF_000374965.1 of Bacillus sp. 95MFCvi2.1. Lineage (NCBI taxonomy): Bacteria > Bacillati > Bacillota > Bacilli > Caryophanales > Bacillaceae > Bacillus > Bacillus sp. 95MFCvi2.1. The sequence goes on from NZ_KB895711.1 coordinate 20,499, forward strand.
TTATCAGCATTCTCATTCGAGACTATAATAACGAAAAAGGAGCTACTTGAAGTAGCTCCTTTTTGTATTAAGACTCTTGTTTCATTTGTTTTTCTAAAATTTCCTTCATCATAACAAGCATGTCATCTCTTAATTCTTCATGCTGAAGTGCCATTTCAATTGTCGTTTGAACAAAGCCTAATTTTTCTCCAACATCGTAACGCTTTCCTTCAAAGTCATAAGCAAATACACGTTGAATTTCATTTAAACTTTGGATTGCATCTGTTAATTGAATTTCACCACCTGCACCAACATTCTGGTTTTCTAAGAACATAAAGATTTCAGGTGTTAAGATGTAGCGTCCCATAATCGCTAAGTTTGAAGGCGCTGTACCTTGCGCTGGCTTCTCAACAAACTTTCGAACTTGATAACGACGACCTTCTTGTTCTAGTGGATCAATAATTCCATAACGATGTGTTTCTGCTTCTGGAACTGTTTGCACACCAATAACAGAAGAAAGTGTTTTATCATATTCGTCAATTAATTGACGTAAACATGGTTTTTCAGCTTGAACAATATCATCACCTAATAAAACAGCGAATGGTTCATCACCAATAAACTTACGTGCACACCAAACCGCATGCCCTAATCCTTTTGGCTCTTTTTGACGGATATAATGAATATCAACCATTTTAGAAGAAGCTTGTACTTTTTCAAGTAACTCATATTTTTTCTTCTCTAATAAGTTTTGTTCTAATTCGAACGCATTATCGAAATGATCTTCAATAGAGCGCTTTCCTTTACCAGTAACGATAATAATATCTTCAATTCCAGATGCCACAGCTTCTTCTACAATGTATTGAATCGTTGGCTTATCTACAATTGGAAGCATTTCTTTCGGCATCGCTTTTGTTGCCGGTAAAAAACGCGTTCCTAATCCCGCAGCGGGAATAATCGCTTTTCTCACTTTTTTCATAACAAATACCCTCTTTTCTGTTCTAATCGTCCAGTACCTTTTCTTAATGTATGGTGTAATTCTCTATTTTCTATAAAGTGAACCTTTCATCCACCTTCAGCAAGCGAATTTTTTCCATATGCAAGAAAAGAGGAGGCCGTTCTACGTTCTCCTCTTTCTTCCTCCATTAATGGAAGTAACACTCTATCTCATTATAAACGATTCATGATATCTTCTTTAATAGCAAGTAACTTTTGTTCACTATTTTGTAAGGAATCATCTTTCACACCAAAATAAAACTTGATTTTTGGCTCTGTTCCAGATGGACGTAGGCAGAACCAAGAACCATCCGCTAATTGATATTTTAACACATTTGATTTCGGTAAGTGAATTTCTTCCTTATTTCCATCTATTAGTGATGTAATGATGCTTGCTTTATAATCTTCTACAGAATTCACTGTTAAGCCAGCCACTTCTCTTGGTGGATTTTCACGGAATGATGCCATCATCTCTTGAATTTTCTCTGCACCATCTTTTCCTTTTAGCGTTAACGATACAAGGTCTTCACGGAAGAAACCGTATTTCGCAAACACTTCTAATAAACCATTGTATAACGTTTTGCCTTGTGATTTATAATATGCTGCAACTTCACATGCAAATAAAACAGATTGTACTGCATCTTTATCACGGCAGAATGGACGAATTAAATAACCATAACTTTCTTCATAGCCAAATTGAAATTCATATTGTCCACTTTCTTCATACTGCTTAATCTTCTCACCGATAAATTTAAATCCAGTTAATGTATCTACTGTATCTAAGCCATACGCTTTCGCAATTGTACGACCAATTTCAGAAGTTACGATTGTTTTTAACACAACACCGTTTTCTGGAAGTGTACCGTTTTGTTTCTTTTGTGATAATAAGTAATCAAGCATTAACGCACCCGTTTGGTTTCCTGTTAACACTTGATACTCACCAGCGTGATTACGAACAGCTACGCCAAGACGATCTGCATCTGGATCTGTTGCGATTAGCACATCCGCTCCCACTTTTTCTCCGTCACGAATCGCAAGTTCAAACGCTGCGTGCTCTTCTGGGTTTGGTGATTTTACTGTTGAAAAGTTTGGATCTGGTAACTCCTGTTCTTTTACGACTGTTACGTCTGTAAATCCAACTGCTTCTAAACCACGACGCGCTGGAATATTGGATGTTCCATGTAGTGGTGTAAAGACGATTTTTAAATCTTTTCCAACTTCTTGTACCATTTCTTTATTGATGATGACTGTTTTTAACTGTTCTAAATATGCATCATCTACTTCTTGTCCAATGATATGTAATAAGCCATCCGCTTTCAATTGTTCCACATCAGCAACTTCTACTGTTAATTCATCTTCTACTTCATTTACGTAGCTAATTAATTCGTCTGCTTCTTTCGGAGGCAATTGTCCACCATCTTCTCCATATACTTTATAACCGTTATATTCAGGTGGATTATGACTTGCCGTAAGAACGATTCCACTTACTGTATGTAAATAACGCACTGCGAAAGAAAGTACTGGCGTTGGGCGTAAACTTTCAAATACATATGTTGTAATGCCATGCGCACCAAGGGTAGCTGCTACTTCCATTGCAAATTCAGGTGATTTATGACGAGAATCATACGCGACAACAACGCCACGTTTCTTCGCTTCTTCACCTAATTTTTCAATAAAGTGCGCCAATCCTTTTGTTGCTTTTCGAACTGTATATACGTTTAAACGGTTCGTACCAGCACCAAGTTCTCCGCGCATACCACCTGTACCGAATTCTAAGTTTTTATAGAAGCTATCTTCTATTTTCTTTTCATCCTGCTTCATATTTTCTAGCTGTTCTTTTAGTTCTGCATCTAAGTTTACATAGGAAAGCCAGCGACTATATTCTTGTTTCCAATCCATTTTCTTATCTCCTCTCGCATATCATAACTACATTATATGAAAAAAACGACAAGTATCTCAATATATTTTAAAATATAGCAGGATTTTACTATTGTGATTTGCACACACTAATGCTATATAATTCAAACAAAAAGGTGAGAAAAATGGAAGAATGGGGATTATCAGACGAGTTAAAAATAAAAACGAAACAAATGATTGAGGTTGTAGAAGCGGAATTACGGAGCATGAAACAAACGGTTGAACAAGACGGTGAGTGCATTTTATGTAAAATGGAAGAAATTCATCATCTACTAAGCAATGTTCAAACCCTAGCAGCTTCTTATTATTTAAAGGCATATTTATCACCATTTACATCAGGTTATGCTCCCCTTACAACAGCAATTCATCATTTAGGTGATAGGAAACATGGTGCGTTAATTGTTGTAGAAAGAAATGATTCACTTGATTCCCTTATTCAAACTGGAACAAGACTTGAAGCTTATTTAACCGTTCCACTACTGGAATCTATCTTTTATCCAGGAAATCCTCTTCATGACGGAGCTATTCTCATTAGAAGTAATCATATTGTTTCAGCAGCGAACATTCTCCCTCTAACAAAAAATATAGAGATTGATTCAAAACTTGGAACACGCCACCGAGCTGCAATAGGTTTATCTGAAAAAAGCGATGCACTCATATTAGTTGTCTCTGAAGAAACAGGCCGCACATCTTTTGCGTTAAACGGAACGTTATATACCATTTCTTTATAAGAAAAGGCAGCGTAATCCGCTGCCTTTTCAAAAACCTCTTATTCTTCTCCAAAACGGTCAACCAGTGTTGCAAGTGTACGAACCATTGCACCTGTTGCTCCTGCTGGCCCCAAATCATGTGCACTCGTTGTATCAGAAGTTCCAGCGATATCTAAATGTACCCATGGCGTTTCTTCTGCAAACTCACCAAGGAATGTTCCCGCCATTACCGCATGACCTTCACGGCCTGGTGAGTTATTTAAATCTGCGAATTTACTGTTACGAACACGCTCTTTATCGCGCTCGAAAATCGGTAATTGCCAAATCGGCTCATCTGTTTCCATCGATGCTTCTAGCACTTGTTCAAACAATGTTTCATTGTTTGTCATTGCACCCGTTGTATGGTTTCCAAGCGCTACAATGACACCGCCTGTTAACGTTGCAATATCAACAAGATAGTTTGCACCAAGTTTCTTCGCATACGTAATACCATCAGCTAATGCTAGACGGCCTTCTGCATCTGTATTTAATACTTCAATTGTTTTACCGCTCATAGATGTAATCACATCATCTGGCTTAAATGCTGTACCGCTCACAACATTATCTGTTGATGGGATAACAGCAACTACGTTTTGTTCTGGGCGAAGTTCTCCGATAATTTCCATTGCCCCAAGAACAGCTGCAGCGCCGCCCATATCACCTTTCATGCCAACCATACCTTCACGTGGTTTTAAAGAGTAGCCCCCTGTATCATATGTAATCCCTTTTCCTACAAATCCGATAACATCCGTCCACTCTTCTTTTCCTTTATAAATAAGAGCAATCATTTTTGGTGGCTCTGTAGAACCTTGGTTTACTGCAAGTAATGCACCCATACCAAGCTCTTCCATCTCTTCTTTCTCAAGTACTTTATAATCCATATCATATTTCTCAGCTAATTCAACTGCATACTCTGCAAGTTTTGTTGCTGTTAATACGTTTGGCGGCATATTTACAAGTGTACGAGCTGAATTTGTCGCACGTCCATGCACATACCCTACTGTTAATGCAGCTTCGATTTCTTTTGCATCTTCTGCTGTAATAACCGTAAAGTTTTCTAACTCTACACTTTCTTTTTTGTCCGTTTTATATGTTTGTAAATCATATGTACCAAGGCAAGATACTTCATTGGCAATATGCGCAACATCAATTGCGTCTAACTTATCAGTTACGAAAGAATCAAGTAAAATTGCTGCATCTTTTACTTTGTCAGCTTTTAATGTTTTAAATGCTTTACTAAGTGAAGTACGTAATGTTTCTGTTGAGTATGCTTCTTTTTTGCCAAGACCGACAAAATAGTAGCGTTTTACATTTGTTTTTCCTAAGCTATGTAGTTTGGAAATGGATTTTTTCTTTGCACTAAGCTCTTTCTCTTCTAATAAAACTTGTAATTGTCCTTCAAATGCTTTGTCCAATTCTTGTACAAAGCTGCTCGTTTTCTCTTCTTCAAATAAAGCAACGATTACTGCTTCATGGCTTGCTAATTCTTTTTGTACTTGAAACATGTTCAGCCCCCCTAGATTTCTCTATTGTCATTATAACTGCATTTTCCCTAAAATGCGATAATTCTAACTTCTCTTTCACTTCATATATAGAATGTGCTCCGGTAATGACGGTAAATTATGTATTTGTTCATATGGGACTTTCTCTACCTTTTCAGGTATGATTTTCCGGCAACTTTGAATAAATACCACGACTTCGTTCACATCTAAATTCCAATACAAAGGGCAGTACGGCCTCAAATATTGCTCCGCCACTTCCAACATAAGCCGCGCTCCTTTTACATTTCCATAGCTGTAATGATACTGAGCAACTACCATCTGTAATAAGCCTTTTAAAAATAAATTGCTCCGCTCTTCTAGCCACATTTCTTCGAGTAAATCATGGCACGTATAATAATCTCCTTCATTATATTTCACGAAAAACTCATAATACGCCAAAGGATAGTCTTCCACTTCCGCACCTCGTTTTTCTTATATTGTGAATGAGGACAAATAAAAAAGTCTAGTGTCAATCTCACTAGACTATTTCTGTTTCAAATATTGACCGCGGAATACTTGCAGCGTTTCATCTTGATTGAGCATCGTTAACTGTTCTTCTGTTAACTTACCGTTCCCCATTTTCACTACATATACATTTACTTTTTTCTTGCCCCACTCACTATATACATCCTGAACAGTTTCATAATATAAATCGAGTCTATTTCCTTTTATGGCTCCGCCTTTATCTGCTACCACACCATATCCATAGCCTGGTACAAAAAGAATGGTCCCAATCGGAAACACACGTAAGTCAGCTGCGATTGTAGAATATATATCCCTTTTTGCCTTCACACCTGAATATGTAATGCCATACTCCGGATGCCCAGGTCTTTTACCGGTTGATTCTATCCCTGACGTATAACCAGTTGCTGTCATTTCCATTACACGATATTTAGACCAGTCTTTTCCCTGTTCTAAAGCATTTATCACTTCTTTACTTGGAACAACTTGTTGCCCTCTTTCTGCTGCATGTACTTCTTTTACATTGCCTTCTTGATATGTTTTTACAACCTCTAGTAGAGAGACTCCTGTGAACGCTTGCCATGTCACACATAATGCTGCTACAAGTAAACAAGTCATCATAATGCGAATACCATATCGTTTTAACATTTTAATATTCCACACTCCTTCATCGTTAGTCATTCCCCATATGATGTAGAAATATGCAAAAAAATAATCCCCAGAAAACTGGAGATTAAAACATTTGATACCCGCTTTGACGTAGCTTCTTTATCACAACACCAGACAAAATTGCCCCGATTAATCCAGTTGATAAAATAAAAAGATCGGCTTGTCCAAGATGCGAGACACTTGTTCCAAATGAAGAAAATGTTTCTTTCGGTTTTGAAAAGTAATCCCAGACACCTGCTTTATTAATGATCAGTATACAAACAATCGGATAAATGATAACCATCACCCAAGTAGCACGTAAAATCATATTGAGTAAAAATCCAATTCCAAAAAATAAAATAAAAAACAGCATCATTGAAATTAGTAATACTGGAATACTCATGTTTCCCCACTCCTTCTATTTCTTATCCCCTGCCGTAAATACATGATAAGATGTATATCCAAATTGATCTCCTGGATTTAATGTTGCATCCATCTCAAGAAGCTGTGCCGTATTCCCTTCTAATAAATATCGAACTAATATAGAAGTATTTTGATCGTCTGCAATATCGTTAGGATTTAAAAACGCTACTTCAAACAGCTCATCCTCTTGAACAATAACTTTTTCTCCTTCTGGTTCCAGTAGAAAAATAATCATATTATCACTAATCTCATCACGTATGACACCAGAACGAATGCCAATCACTCCTTTTACATGTGCAACAATACCTGTCTCTTCTAAAATTTCACGCTTAACAGCTTGGTCAATTGTTTCGCCCTCATTTACGAAACCAGCGGGCAATGACCATTTCCCTTTTAAGCCTCCGTATTTTTTCTTAACGAAGAGCCAGCGACCATCTTTTGTGGCTACAAGTCCACTTACAGCTAGCCAAACATTCCCACGCTTCCCCATGATGTAAAACTCCTTTCAGCTGAAACAACAGAATATTCATTCTTTTCTATGTATTATACTATATTTTTCAGTAAGAATAATATAATCTTCCTTATTCCTTATGGAGTTAACTCATTTTCCATATATTTGATATAATGAGAATATAGGGTGTTCTTTGTAAAAAACACCTTGAATTTCTTCAAAGTTCTTCTTTGGATGCTGCTCCGCAAATAATCATTGAGAAAGGAGTGTGAAAAATTATGAGAAATCAATCAAAGAAATCCGGTATTGTATTCGTAACCTTAGTTTCTGCATTACTCTTCTGCTCTGTATTAGTCTCAGCTTCCCTTTCTCCACTCTCAGATTTAGGATCTAATGCAAATAAATTTAACTCTTTAGGGATGTGGACATCAATCGGCGAGATTTTAGTATTTTATGTCGTACCTCTACTTCTTTATATAGCAGGAATAAAGGCAATGAGATTCATCATGGCAGTTCTTTGCGGTATGGGACTATTCATAAATCTTGTGATACTTGCATCCGTATTTATTATAATGCGCGTAAATGACTATAGCCTTTCTTCCGTCTTAGGAGTCATCATTTTTTGCTCGGCGGTATCACTCACAAATATAATTTGGTTTTTTGTTGCTTTTCGATCAAACAAAATGTCCACTTATACACTGAATGTTCGCTGAAACAGAACTTTAAGAAAAACTTGTATTACATGAAAAAAGCAGAAACGACTCATAGCCGTTTCTGCTTTTTTCTACTATTTGTATTTATATATTAAAAGAACTTCAATTTGCCTTTTTTAAGAACTAATAAAGGTCCACCAAGTAAGAATAAGTAACGGTTGTCGATTACTTTCTTCATGAAGGAAGCTTTCCATCCCGTTAACTTTTTACCCATAACAACGCCCATTGCATCGTCATGTCCTAATGAACATACAGATCCTTTGTTATCGAACACGAATTTTTTCATTTCACCTTTACCGCGAATTAACACGGATAAGTTATGTGCGATGTTGTAACCTTGTTGAATTGCAATTTGTGCTGTTGGAGGATATGGACGGTTAATCTCTTCATTAATAATTAACGCTGCGTCACCAACCATGAATACATCTTCATGGCCTGGAGCGTGCATATACTCATCAACTTTAATACGTCCGCGCATTGCTTCAAAACCAGACTCTTCCACAATACCATTACCACGAACACCCGCAGCCCAAACAACCGTTTCAGATTTAAGTAATTCTACGTCGTCACCGTTCGCAACTAGAATACCTTCTTCAGTTGCTTCTTTAATTGCCGTGCCGATACGGAATTCTACACCTTTTTTCTCTAACTGTTTTACAGCGTACTCAACTAATTCTGGATCGAAGCCAGGAAGTGCCGACGGAGCAGCTTCCACACAGATAATACGTGCTTTTTCACGTGGAACATCATACTCTTTGCAAAGTTCAGGAATACGGTTTGCAAGCTCACCTACATACTCGATACCTGTAAATCCTGCACCACCAACAACGATTGTCACTAACTCATCGCGCTTTTCAGTCGCATATTGAGAGAACTTGTATTCCATATGATCACGAATTTGGCGAGTGGCATTAATGTTAGTAATAGAGAATGCATGCTCTTTCAGTCCTTTAATGCCAAATGTTTCAGACTCGAACCCAAGACCAATTACTAAATAATCATACTCTAACTCAGCATTTTTTAAGATAACGCGTTTTTCAGCTGCTTTAATTTCTACAACTGTATCTTGTACAAAGTTTACTTTATTTGTATCAATAACGTCTTGAATGTCGAGACGGATTTTATCATGATGTAATGTGCCAGCTGCACTTTCATGTAACCAAGTTGCTTGGTAGTGATAGCTGTTGTTGTTTACTAACGTAATTTCAGCTTCACTTACAGATAATGTTTTTTGTAGACGAACAGTCGTAATCATCCCACCATAACCTGCACCCAAAACTACGATTTTTGGAGTTTTCACTAAATCACAACCCTTTTCTTTATATAATAGTAAATAAGCATAAGACCAAAGTATTAAACACTTATTTTGTCAAGAATGTGGAATTCCTCACATTCTTAACCATAACAAAACGTGTTCAAAAAATCTTACGAAATTTGTCATAAAAAATTAACATAATACTTTCCTATATTAGTCGGTTTTATTTCAGAATTCAAGCACCTAGAGAATTATCAATATTTTAAAATAACATAGCGTTTTCAAGGGTTTTTCAGCCTTTTTTTCATGTATTTTCCTACTTGGTATATTTTATACATTTCCATCCTATCTATGCACAAGCTTACATATAATTCAGTCATTTCTTGCAGTATTCTAAACTGAAATATGGTATCATTTTTATTGTAAAGTGCAATCTTATTTGCAGGATTTCCGTATACATATGAACAATATATGGAATCAATATCGAAATTCCATCTATAGGGGGAATAAATAGTGACAGAAATTCAAAAAGTTTACGACATAACGATTATCGGTGGAGGTCCAACAGGATTATTCACAGCGTTTTATGGCGGAATGAGACAGGCAAGTGTAAAAATTATTGAAAGCTTACCGCAGCTTGGAGGACAATTATCCGCACTATACCCTGAAAAATATATTTATGACGTAGCGGGATTCCCGAAAGTACGCGCGCAAGAACTTGTTGATAATTTAAAAGAACAAATGAAAAAGTTTGAACCGACTGTTTGCTTAGAAGAAGCAGTTGATACACTTGAAAAGCTAGCTGATGGCGTATTTAAGCTTGTAACAAATAAAGGAACACACTATTCTAAATCTGTCATTATTACAGCTGGTAATGGTGCCTTCCAACCACGCCGATTAGAACTAGATAGTGTAGAGAAATTTGAAAAGAAAAACTTACACTACTTCGTTGATGATATGAATAAATTCGCTGGAAAACGCGTCGTTGTATTTGGCGGCGGTGACTCTGCAGTGGACTGGACAATGATGCTAGAGCCAATCGCTGAACAAGTAACAATCGTTCATCGCCGTGATAAATTCCGTGCTCATGAGCACAGCGTAGAAAACTTAACGAACTCTCGTGCAGACGTAAAAACACCTTATGTTCCAGTTGAATTAATTGGTGAAGACAAGATTGAACAAGTTGTTCTGCAACATGTAAAAACAGAAGAAAAAGTTGTTATTGACGTTGATGATGTCATCGTAAACTACGGCTTCGTCTCTTCTCTTGGTCCAATTAAAAACTGGGGCCTAGACATTCAAAAGAACAGCATCGTTGTAAACTCTAAAATGGAAACGAACATCCCTGGTATTTACGCAGCTGGTGACATTTGTACATATGAAGGAAAAGTAAAGCTGATTGCATGTGGCTTCGGTGAAGCACCAACAGCAGTAAACAATGCAAAAGCTTACTTCGATCCAAATGCAAAACTACAACCAATGCATAGCTCTAGTATGTTTTAATCCATAAGTATGATAGCAAAGCCGCAATTTCTAAAGCAGAAATTGCGGCTTCTTTATTCTATAGATAAAAACCTCATTAGGTGAATTTTATTACGCTAAGATACTTTATAATTTTAAAGCGTCTGTCTATTATCAATTGTATATATTTGTCCTGTAATAGATTCCTGAGTCAATTGAAACAAGACTGCTTCTGCACTATCTTCTGGTGTTGAAATTCTGTTAAGCGGCAAGGTTCCCGCAAGTTGGTACATCTTATCTTCATTACCTGACCACCATCTCGTATGAACTGCACCAGGAGCAATACTGTTTACTCTAATGTCAGGTACCAATGCAATAGCGAGCGATTTTGTCATCGTATGAATGGCGGACTTTGTTGCTGCAACATTTCTTCCAAATTATTGAACTACCCACACCTCCCTCTACACGAGCTTTGAAGTGGGGGATTCTCCTTTTTCTGCCCTAGCAAAAAAAGTTCCCCTCGATAAACAAATCTCCCTCTTCCCTTCATCTGTATAATTATGGTACAATCAAATAAGAACATTTGTTCTTATTTGAAAAGGGGGAGTATAAAACATGAGTCAACCAAAGATTATTAAAAAAGAAGCTTTCCAAGCGATTGGCATCTCCGCTACAACAAAAAATGAAATTGAAATGTCCACTGAAGGAAAGATCCCCAAGCTATGGACCGACTACTGCCAAGGTCAAATAACAGATCAAATTCCTAACAAAAGGAAGCAAAGCGAAACACTAGCATTGTATTCAAACTATGAGTCCGATGAAACTGGAGCCTATACATATACAATCGGTATGCCAGTCTCTTCATTAGACACAATCCCTGAAAATATGACATCTCTCACAATACCTGCTCAGACATATGCGGTATTTACGACTCGCAAAGGCCCAGTATCAGAGGTCATCGTAGAAACATGGCAAGACATTTGGAAGTGGTCGAAAGAAAACAAACGTGCTTTCACAACAGACTTTGAATTGTATGATGAACGAGCGATGGATCCAAATAATGTGCAAGTTGATATCTATATTGCATTAGCCTAAACCATATAATAAGAAGGTGCTTTCGCATCTTTTTATTTTTTTGCCTTAAAAAATCCACTGGGCAAATGTGCTATTATTGTCTACAATGAAAAAGTGCAGTATAGAAATATTAGAAACTGTATAAAACGAGTGTTAACAGGATTTTATATCCACTCAAAATTGTTACATAGAAAGGAAGCAATATGGAGGAACTACAACAAAACAAATCTGCTCCAACAGAAGGCGGGACACCTTTACTACAAAATACAAACTTCCTATTTCTTTGGGCAGCTACTCTATTTTCAAGCTTTGCTTTAGCTTTTTTTACCTTTTCCCAAACATGGTACATAGCGAAAACATTAAATCTCGAAGCTTCACTAGGTGTTGTCTTTGTTGCACTTAGCGTCCCAAGACTTATCTTTATGATTGTCGGCGGAGCTGTCGCAGATAAATTTCCGAAAAAAAATATTATGTTTTACTCAAATATCATTCGTGCACTTCTTGTCGCAACAATTCTAATCTGGTTTATCGTTGGTCATGTAACGTTATATACGTTTGCTTTGTTTGCTTTGTTTTTCGGATTAGCGGACGCCTTCTTTTGGTCAGCAGACGGTTCCATTCTCCCTGAACTTGTAGAAAAACATCGTTTAACACAGGCGAATTCACTTACCCAAATGACGAACCAAGCATCCGTAATTTTAGGACCTGTACTCGGTGGCATTCTCATCAAGTTTAGTAACTATGAGACCATTTTTACTATTACTATTCTGCTTCTCATTATTGCTGCTATACTCGTCCAAAAAATCCAATTTACATTGCAAGAAAAAACGGATACAGACAAAGGAATGTTTACCTCTATTAAAGAAGGCATTTTGTACGTAAAGGAATCGCCTTTTCTTTCAACATTTCTTATCTGTAGCGCCTTTCTAAATCTATTTTTAATCGGGCCAATGCAAGTTGGCTTCCCGTTATTTATCAAAAATGTACTGCATGGTGACTCGCTTCAATTTAGTTATTTAGAAGCAGCTGTTGGAGGCGGAATGGCAATTGGTGCTGTCATTGTTGGCCTTAAAAACATTAATCGTAGACGCGGCTTGTTTTGCATCATTATGATGCTGTTATCTGGCGTTTTCTTCTTATCCATTAACTTCAGCATAGCACTTTGGCAAGCATTATTAGCAGGCGCATTTTACGGCATTACAATTGCCATGGCTATCGTTCCGTTAATGGCGATGATTCAATCTACTGTCAAAGAAGAAATGATGGGGCGCGTCATGAGCTTGCTGATGCTATCATCTATGGGCTTCATCCCGCTTTCCTATGCATTCACATCACTCGCACTTGCAGCTGGTATTCCGATTGTGACGATTATGAAAAGCGGCGCAATCGCAGTGATTGTCTTTGTATTATTTGTTGCGATTCGCGTTCCTGTTGTAAGAAAATTCGATTAATCAAGGGGAGTCATGTATCATACGCATGACTCTTTTTTGAATGGATCAAATAAGGTCACCTTCCTGCTCCTTCTTATAGCCGCCCCCCATTCTAATCCAACATCTAAAAATAGAGCTCGCATCGTACTATACAAAAGTGCTCTAACATCTTTACGAATCTTACCACATTTATACGCTCTTACCACACTTTTCGTACGACAGATAAGTTGCGTACAAGTCTCCTCATCCGTAATCAATTGCTCAAAAAACACCCCTTGTTCTAATAAACCACTCTTTTTATAAGCAAGTTCCACCTTACTCCAAAGCACATTAATCGTTTGTGGATTTCTCGACATTGGAACAATTGCATCTACAAATGCAATTGGAATATCATGACGACAATATGTTTCATCAAGTTCATACGTTTCTCTTTTCTTTTGTACTTGAGAAAAGTTTTTAAAAAGAATAGTTTCCTCCTTCTCTGACACCTCTTCCTTCTTACGCCCCTCTACATGTAGGCTCTTTTCACATGCGGTCATTTTCATACGGTCATCCATACGGTCAACAGCTGCTTTACGAAATACATATAAGTTCGCACTATATCCCCCGCGCTTATATCTTTCTTTCGTAGGAATCCGCTCAATAATCCCGAGTTCCTCCAGTTTGGCAACAGAGCGACGCACCGTACGAATACTTTTTCCTATTTTGGTCGCAATTGTTGCCATTAACGGACAAGCAACTCCAACTGTTTTTTGCTTTTCATTAATCGCATATCTCCCTAAAAAACGAATTACTAAAAAGTCCGTTTTATTTATGTTTGCTTGATAACAGATTAAAATTTGCTGCTGGTATGTATTAAACTCTTCTTTACTTTGAAATTCGCTATATGTTTTCATTAAATGATAGAAAGTTCCCATTTTTATCACCCCATATATAAATAGGTGCGATAAAGCAGAATGGGCAATTTTTTTAATTTAATGATTTAAAAGCGTAAAACATAAAAACAGGTCGCATTACATCATGCGACCTGTCTTCCTTATCAATCCCGCTTACTATCTATCATCAACCAATCCAAACACCATTATTATTAAATTTGTAATATTTACCATCAATCCATCTTGTTCCCGTTACCATCGTACCAAAAGAATCAAGGTAGTACCAGCTTCCATCAAGCTTTAACCAGCCTTCGTGTTCAGATCCATTGCTGTTAAAGTAGTGCCAGTAATTACTGATTTTTTGCCATCCTGTTTGCATTGCCCCACCGTTATCAAAGTAGTAATACGTATTGTTTATAAAACGTTTTCCTGTTTCCATTATTCCGTATGGTCCAAGGTAATACCATTTCTCTCCAGTTAATAACCAATCTGTTTGTCTTGCTCCATTATTATTAAAGAAATACCAAGATCCTTTAATTTGCACCCAACCTGTGTGCATTGCTCCCGTGCTTTCATTGAGATAGTAATATGTATATTTCTTGGTTTTTTTATCTTGTATTGGCATCCACCCGGTTTGCATAATTCCAAAAGGGCTAAAGTAGTACCATTTTCCTCCAGTTGATAACCAACCTGTTACCTTCCTACCATTTTTATCATAGTAATACCAGTTTCCATTTTGTTTTACCCATCCTTTAGCTTGGCTAGCCTTACTTACACTTGCAACTTTAGGAGTAGCAGTAGAATTTTGAATCGTCTTGTTTTCTTCTGCATGAGCAATAGCTGGAATTAATAGTGCAGTAGAAAGTACAGAAGTAGCAATCATCTTTTTCATTTTATTTCCCTTTTTCATTCTCTTTCCCCTTTTCAAAAAATAGATAATTTATACTATTTTATCAATTTCATCAAACAAATTAAATGTTTTTTTACAATATATATACAAATAAATTGTACGATAACTATAGAATTAGTAGCAGCGACGCCATGATAGCATGATAGCATGATAGAAAATATAAAAGCATACAAGTTTATATTTACAATGATTGCACGACATAGATTGTTATAAGATGAAACTTCCATATCATATAAATGTCATCCTTAAGGTGACATTTTCATTGACAGAATCTTTTTTTAGCAAAATAAAACAGGTCGCATTACATCATGCGACCTGTCTTGCTTATCAATAAGGACTATTTCTTACAATTAACCAACCCAAACACCGTTATTATTGAAATGGTACCATTTGTTATTAATAAATACCCAGCCTGTTCTCATATCACCAAAAGAAGCATCGAGGTAGTACCAGCTTCCACCAAGTTTTAACCAACCTCTGTATTCTGATCCATTTTGGTTAAAGTAGTACCAGTAATTGCCCCATTTTTGCCAACCGGTTTGCATAGCACCAGTGTTATCGAAGTGGTAATATACGTTGTTTATAGAAACTCTTCCAGTTTTCATTTCTCCGAAGGATGAGTCAAGGTAATACCATTTTCCACCAGTAGATAGCCAGCCTGTTTGTTTTACTCCATTATTATTGAAGAAATACCAAGATCCATTAATTTGCGCCCAACCTGTTTTCATAGCACCAGTGTTTGTATCAAGATAGTAATACGTATATTTTCCTGTTTTGTTATCTTTGAATGAAGTCCAGCCTGTCTCCATAATTCCGTAACCGCCAAGATAATACCATTTTCCTCCAGTGGATAGCCAGCCTGTTTGTTTTACTCCATTATTATTGAAGAAATACCAAGATCCATTTACTTTCGTCCAACCTGTGTGCATTGCTCCCGTACTTTCATTGAGATAGTAATATGTATATTTCCCTGTTTTTTTATCTTGAATGGAAACCCAGCCTGTTTGCATAATTCCATAAGAGCTAAAGTAGTACCATTTACCACCAATAGATGACCAACCTGTTACCTTTTTTCCATTTTTATAGTAGTACCATTTACCCTGTTGTTTTACCCATCCTTTTGCTTGAGTAGCCTTACTTACACTTGCAACTTTAGGAGTAGCAGTAGAATTTTGAATCGTCTTGTTTTCTTCTGCATGAGCAATAGCTGGAATTAATAGTGCAGTAGAAAGTACAGAAGTAGCAATCATCTTTTTCATTTTATTTCCCTTTTTCATTCTCTTTCCCCTTTTCAAAAAATAGATAGTTTATACTATTTTACCAATTTTATCAAACAAATTAAATGTTTTTTTGTAATATTTGTACAAACAAATTACTAGATGTTTATGAGCTATAGATTGTTATAAACAAATTACTAGAGAATTTTTTAAATTATGCAAGTTTGATAACGCTCTAAAATTCGCTATATGTTGTCATGAAATAATAGAAATCTCTCCTTTTTGATAACTTGAAAGCATAAAAAATAAAGCAGGTCGTATTTAATCCCACGACCTGCTTTACTTATCGATAAAGACTATTACTTATAATTAACCAATCCAAACACCGTTATCATTAAAATAGTACCAGTTGTTATCAATAAATTTTTGACCTGTTACCATTTCTCCATAAGAGTCAAGGTAATACCATTTACCACCATTGGATAGCCAACCTGTTTGTTTTACCCCGTTATTATTTAAGAAATATATTACATTCTTCTTTACTTTGAAATTCACTATATGTTTTCATTAAATGATATAAAGTTTCTATTCTTATCATCCCGCATATCAACAAGAGAACAACAGTAAAATTAGAAATTATTTCATAATCTTTAATGAACTGAGGTAAAAAACATGATTGTAATTAGTGCTTGCTTAGCTGGTATTGCTTGTCGTTACGATGGAAATGACAATCTCATTGCAAAAATTGAAGAGCTATTACAAAAAGAAGAAGCTGTTCTTGTTTGTCCAGAGGTATTAGGAGGCTTACCTACACCTCGTCCATCAGCAGAAATTATCGGAGGCAATGGTGATGATGTACTAGATGGTAAAGCAAAGGTAATGGACAACGAAGGTAATGATGTAACAACAGCTTTCGTACACGGAGCTTATAAAGCTTTGAAAGAAATACAAGATTTAAATCCAGAATACATCATTTTAAAAGAACGAAGTCCTTCTTGCGGAAGTTCTACCATTTATACAGGAGAATTCAACGAAAAAAAACGAGATGGATATGGTGTAACAACTGCTTTATTTCGCAGACATGGATTTACAGTAATTTCAGAAGAAGACTTTGCAAGCAAATAAAAGAGTTGACCATTTGGCCAACTCTTTCTTCATTATTTCACGCCTAATTTTTCTTTCACTTTTGCAGGAAGCTCGTCCTTCTTCACTTCTTCCCAAGCTGCTACACCTTTTTTATCGGAGTAGAATACACGTAGAAATGCTTCCTTACGAAGATTCTTCACAGCTGTAAATTCCATTTCTTTTTCTTTACCATCTTTATCAAATGCAGGTAACTTATACTCAAATGATTTGTGAGACTGACCATTATCAGCTTTTTCATTTTTTTCCGTTCCATCAACTGTAATTTGAACATAGTACTCATCTTTTCCCATACGGTTTAAATCACAGCCAACTAACAAGCTAGCAAATACAATTAAAATACTAAAAAGTGCAATATATCTTTTCACGTTATTCACCTCATGTGTTTTTTATTATGTTGTTATCATAATCTCTTTTCTTCAGAGGAGAAATTCAAAAACGTGACATGAACATTACACTTTTGTAAGATTAAACACTGAAAAAACAAAAAAGATAACCAACTACTGCACCTAGTCGATTATCTTCTTTTTTGTATATCAACAAAGTTTTCGTATCTTAATTAGGAAGCCGATTTATTAAGTGTATACCGTTGTTCAATACGTTGTTCAATTTTTTCCATCTCTTGTTTATCATTCAATATCTTTTGTTTATTTTCTTGTACCAATTCTTTAAACGATTTATGAAGTAATTTACAACGTTTGTTCGCCATAATCATTTCTCCTTATTGTCTGTGTAATCACAGATATAAAATAAAATTTTCCAATCACCATAAATTTTTTGTCTTTATTTGTCGAAAAATTATTCTTAATTCAAGAATACTATAACTTCCGAGTTTTTAGACCTATTTGTTTGAACATTATGTGAATTTAATAAAAAAAATTATATACAAATACAAATTGTAAAACGAACATAAAAATCCTTTTTTAAGGAGAATCGAGAGGATTTCGAAGAGGCCAGATCCTTTTTCTGCCACATGCTGCGGTAAAGTAAATAGAACAAACGAGTGCATATCATCTTTTGTTTCACATAACCGCAACGTCCATGTTCAATAAACAAAATGAATTTATCCCGCATTAACGGGCAGTAATACTCCCACCTCAAAATTCGGGGAAAGCAAAGAAGTTAGGTGGGAGATACAATACGAGTTATTGCCCAAGCTACTACAGATGGTAATACTGTTCCCGAACCGCTTGAAAATACAGTACACCTCATGCACTTTGAAGCAGCTAGATTCCCCTCTCCAACATCATAAAATAGGTTATTCTCTTAACAATCAATAACACTAATTATATGAATAAAAAAAGAGCGTCCGTCTTCGGACACTCTTTTCCTTTATAGCGAATTAAATAAGCGCTTGATTAAGTCTGCAAAACTCAATCATATCTCGATACGAAAAGCATTACATTAGCACTCTTCCGGCTTACCAGCATTCGACGCCGTACGGAAAGATGATCCACATCCGCATGATGCGATTGCATTCGGGTTATCGATTGTGAACCCGCCGCCAAGCATAGATTGCTTGTAATCAACTTTTACTCCTTTTACAATCGGAGCACTTTCTTTATCAATAACAAATTCAACACCGAAAAACTCAAGCACTGTGTCGTCTTCATTTGGTTCTCTTTCAAATCCTAGACCGTAAGAAAGACCGCTACATCCACCGCCATGCACAGCAAGGCGAACGTACTTCTCTCCATCTTCAGCATCTTTTAACATATCTTTAATTTGATATGCTGCTTGTTCTGTTACATCAATCATGAAATCCACCTTCCTTTCTTCTCTCGTTCTATTATACATCTTTACGCCTCTATCTTGTACTCATACACTCCGCGGCAAATTACTTCCGCTGGACCTTTCATCAAAACGTTCCCTTCTTCTGTCCAGGCAATCATTAAATCTCCGCCCGCTAAATGAACCGTAATTTCTTCACCGCGTTTCATTTTTTCATTCAACACTGCTGCAACAACTGCTGCGCATGCTCCTGTTCCACATGCCTGCGTCACACCTGACCCACGTTCCCAAACGCGGAAGTTCATTTCATTGTCATTTACAATTTCAATGAATTCAACATTCACTCGTTCCGGGAACATTTCATGAGTCTCAAGTACCGGACCTAATGTTGTAAGCGGAGCTTCTTCCACATCATCAACAAAAATGACCGCATGCGGATTTCCCATTGAAACAGCAGTAAACGCATAGCGATGATTATTGTATAGGAAGTCTTCACGAATAAACGGTGTTTCTCCCTCGCCAAGCATCGGTAACTCTGCACGAGTTAAACGAGGTGCTCCCATGTCAATTTTAGCTAATGTAACGATACCGTCTTCTACTGTCACTTCAGCCGTTACAATTCCAGCCAATGTTTCTATTGTAAAAACAGTCTCTTCTACTAGTTTATGCTCATACGCATATTTCGCTACGCAACGCAGTCCATTTCCACAGCTTTTTCCTTCTGACCCATCATTATTAAACATGCGCATTTTCACTGGTGCTACTTCAGACGGACAAATTAAAATCATTCCATCTGCGCCAATTCCAGTGTTGATATTCGACACTTTTTCCGCTACAAGAGATAGTTCCTCTTCTGGAATTTGCTCTTCAAACATATTTACATATATATAGCTATTCCCAAGACCATGCATTTTTGTAAAAGAAAATTTATTCATCCTCATTCACTCCAAAAAAAATTTGTTGTTTTAAGTATAAAATGCATGCTTTTGGAACACAATAAGAACGTCCCCCGTTTCTCATATTTGACAACGTTTTGATGGCTTTTATATAAGAGCCGTTCTTACACAAATTGTGTAAGAAAAAAGCCCTTCTCGGAAAGGGCCTTTTTTTATTTCACACAAACATTCCTGCAATTGCAGCACTCAATAAGTTAGCAAGTGTTCCAGCTACAATTGACTTTATTCCAAATTTCGCAATATCACTACGACGGGTTGGCTCCATTCCCCCAAGTCCCCCAAGTAAAATGGCAACAGAAGATAGATTCGCAAATCCGCAAAGTGAAAAGGTAATCATTGCCATTGTTTTCTCTGAAAGTTTCCCCCTATGAGGAGCAAAATCAGTAAACGCTACAAACTCATTTAAAATTAACTTCTCCCCAATAAAACTTCCCGCTGTAATTGCTTCTGTCCACGGTACACCAATGACAAACGCAAGCGGTGAAAAAATATATCCTAATATAAGTTGTAGGGATAGATCTGGATAACCGAAAAGACCACCAATCCCACCAACAATTCCATTCAAAAGAGCGATGATGGCAATAAAAAAGACGTCGCTCTTTTGCAACGCCTTAAAACATTGGATTTTCATCTAAGTAATCATATACATTTTTCACAAGTTCTTCTACCGTTGCACCTTGTACGACTTCCCCGTTTACAAGTGCAAAAGGCCCTTCAAAACAAATGCCACAATATCCTAGACAACCGTACTCCATAACATCTAAATTTGGATCTTTTTCAAATTTTTCTAGCGCTGCTTGTGAGCCACTCGCAAGATTACCTACACAAAATTCGATTAATGGCTTAATCAAAACAATCCCCCCCTGTATCTTCAAAAAATAAATCTATAATAAGAAAACTAAGCTGTTTCTTGTTGTTTTAATTACACCTAATAAAATATTTAGCTACTTTACTGTTTCATTTCGAATCAAAAGATCTTCTCTATATAAATCCATGTTGATTTCCCAACATACACTTCACTGCTATGAAAACAAAAAAAGATCTCCACTCATTTCATCCTTCTGGTTTCACACAGCATGGGGCCAACAAGGGCACTGACCGCTTCTATCCATCGGCGGACGCTCTCTCTAACCTAAAAGAACGGGTTTCTATCGTTTTTTTATCTACATATTGATTTTCAAACATACAAATTAAAACAGTTTGCCCACTTTTCTTCTTATTGTACAACAGAGTACACATTCATGCATTGTTATTTGTTCACAAATTCGATATAATTTGAGTGAGTAAAGTCAAAATATTTTTTCAATATATAATTGTATGATTAGGGGATATTTCAACAGAAAAGGGGTAATCCATCATGAAACACCTCGTATTACTGGGTGGCGGCTACGGTGGAATGAGAATTCTACAACGGCTTCTTCCAAACAATCAACTCCCAGATGATGTCCAAGTGACATTAATCGACAAAGTACCATACCACTGTTTTAAAACAGAATATTACGCATTAGTAGCGGGTACAATTTCCGAAACACATATTCGCATTCCGTTTCCAGAACACCCGCGTCTCAACATTCAATATGGCACTGTAACGAATGTTGACCTTGAAAACAAAGCCGTTCATCTCGATGGCGGTGAAGTTGTCGAATATGATGACTTAATTATCGGCCTTGGCTGCGAAGACAAATATCATAACGTTCCGGGGGCGAAGGAATATACACATAGCCTTCAATCAATTGAACAAACTCGTAAAACGTATGAACAATTAAATAGTTTAGAACCAAACGCAACGGTCGCTGTTGTCGGTGCTGGTTTAAGCGGTGTTGAAGTTGCAAGTGAACTTCGTGAAAGCCGTTCTGATTTAAAGATCTACTTATTTGATCGAAAAGATCGCATTTTATTCCCGTTCCCAGAAAAATTAAGTAGATACGTAGAAGAGTGGTTCGTAAAGCATAATGTTACAATTATACGAAACTCTAACATTACGAAAGTAGAACCAAACGTTGTGTACAACCATGACGAACCACTTCAATGTGATGCAATCGTATGGACAGCTGGTATTCAAGCAAACGAAGTTGTTCGAAACCTTCCAGTCGAACAAGATAGTAGTGGTCGGGTTGCATTAACAAAATATCATAATATTCCGAATAACGAACACGTTTATGTTGTAGGGGATTGTGCTGCCCTTCCGCACGCACCTTCCGCACAGCTTGCTGAAGGCCAAGGTGAACAAATTGTCCAAATATTATTAAAACGTTGGAACAATGAACCCCTTCCTGATGAACTACCTGTTATTAAATTAAAAGGTGTTCTCGGTTCTCTCGGTAAGAAACACGGATTCGGATTATTAGCAAATCAACCATTAATGGGACGAGTTCCTAGACTTCTCAAGTCGGGTATCCTTTGGATGTATAAATATCATAACGGTTAAAAAACAAGAGCTTATCGCTCTTGTTTTTTTCTACTTTTCTCCTTTTTTGATACGATATGAATATGTAAGCACAAATTGAAAACCGGAATAAAACCTAATCTTTAGATGGAAGAGAGCATCTAGCCATGCATAGAAACGGTTCGGGCCTTTTCCTGCCCCATGCCATGTTAAAACAAAGGAAGTAAACGAGTAGAGATCTTTTTTTGTTTCCATAGCCGCGTTTTATATGTTGGAAAATCAAGATGGGTTTATATAGAATCAGAAAGGAGAAAATTATGTTTCTATTAAACGACGTAACATATAAAGATATCCTGCACATCCCTTACTTAGAGATTCACAAAGAAAAAATCACCTGCATTATCGGTGAGAGTGGGAGCGGAAAAAGCACACTACTTCGCATGCTCAATGATCTACAGTCACCAACAGCTGGCAAAATTGAATATAATGGTGCACCTATTTCGTCTTATCCGCCTATTCAATTACGCCGCGAAGTCGTTATGCTAGGACAAACACCTCCCATCTTTGACGGAACCGTAAAAGATAATCTGCTAATGGGACTTCGCTTTTCAGAGAAACCTTTTCCAACTAACGAATCATTACAAGAAGCCCTAGCAATTGTAAGTTTAGAAAAAGATTTAACACATATCGCCTCCTCATTATCTGGTGGCGAAAAACAAAGGCTCTCCTTAGCTCGCGTTTTACTTATGGACCCGCCCGTTTATTTATTAGATGAGCCAACTTCTGCATTAGATGCTGATACAGAAAGGCGCGTCATGAAACAGTTTACTGCAATTGCGAGACAAAAAAAGAAAACGGTTATCTTCATTACCCATTCACAGCAGCTCCCAGAAGAAATCGCAGACGATATGATTGAAATCAGTAAAACCAAAGGTGCTATTAGAAGGGAAGTGCACGCACTTGAAGGGCGTTATTGAACTACAAATTTGGCAACTTGCCGCTGCATATATTTTCATTATCATTTTAATCGGACTTGTAAAATTAAAAGGAATACCTCGTGAAAAGCAAATTACGATCGCTACATTACGTATGACCATTCAGCTTGTCCTTGTTGCATACGTACTTACATACATATTTGAAAATAGTAATCCATTTTATACAATTGCTATCATTACTTCTATTACGACATTTGCTATTTTTAATATCTATAAACGAGTAAATATACCTATGTCAAAAGAGTTAAAACGTGTGGCTGCAATTTCGATGATTGCGGGATCAATCGGACCGCTTTTATTATTTATTTTTGTAATTATTGGACACGACCCTTGGTATGCGCCGCAATATATCGTTCCAATCGCTGGAATGCTTATCGGAAATGCGATGACTGGTATATCTCTCGGCGCAAATACATTCTTAAACAATATGAAATCACAGCGCGAACACATTGAAGGTGCGCTTATGCTTGGGGCAACTCCGAAACAAGCAGCAGCTCCCCTTGTGAGGGATGCTTTCGATTCAGCTATTTTGCCAACAATTAATTCCATGATAGGAATGGGAATCATTAGCCTTCCAGGTATGATGACAGGCCAAATTTTATCAGGAGTTTCACCATTTACCGCCATTCAATATCAAATTGCTATTATACTCGGTATTTCCGGAAGTACAGCTTTTTCTGTCATCATCTTTTTACAACTTGGTTATAAAACATTCTTTAATAAACGGTGTCAATTGAAAGAGATAGAATCTTAAATGCTAATTGTGTCCCTTAAGGAAACATACTATAACCATTGAGACTATACATAAAACATAGAGGCGAATTTCATTTCCCCCATACTTCCAACATCCTTGATTTACTTTAACTTCCATTTAAAATCTCTGATTAACACACCTGGTATATCAATCCAATTTATGGATATTATAGTAATAAATCTTTAGATTTGTATCGTTCTATAATGGAGGTATGGGGTATGTATTATGTTAAATTAATTCAGGGACAATCCTTCTATGCTTTTGATCATCGCTTCTTGCTAGATCAAGAAGAACAAGTTACACAAAGAATTTTTAAATACCTGTGCAAAAATGAGTTTTTCGAAGTACGTAAAGACGAGAATACTTCCACAGCATAATAATGAGTAGCTTAGTAGTGTGTACGTTAAGCACTAACAAATCCCTTTATCTACAAACTGAGCAGCCATACTATTTGTAGTATGGCTGCTTTTTTATTCTTCCCATTTCCTCCGGCACTCCTCTATCCCACTAAGCACATACTTCTTCGTCATATGTGCCCGCTTCCAAATGGAAATCATTCGTTTCGCTCTCTTATTATGACGCATCCGCTCTACCTCTTGTAACAAAGGTATCCATTTTTCACTAGACGCCCTCATCATATATTGTAATCCCTCATCTTTTGAAACAATTGTTTTATGCTCTAATGTATACAAAATGCGTCCCATCGTTACAACAGCTGATTCTACCCATTCTTCAATTAAAAATAAATATGGCCGTGATGCTTTTTCACTCCAGTACTGTTCTACATTATATTTCATTGTTTCTACCACATCACTCCATGGCGTTTGAAACGGAAGCTTACTTGCTTCCTCCCCAATTACAGTAATCCCTTGATTTTTTAACGTCCACCACGTTACAGCATTCACATCCCAATGTCCTGTGTGAGCTTTTCCATCTGCACAATAGACATACTGCGGCATTTCCTCATTGTATTTCCCTAAATCAGCAAGTGGAATATACATACCGTCCATTCGTCTTCCTAACATGCTTTTACTCATTTTTTTGTGTAACTCAATTATTTGTATGTTCTGGGTTTCACTGACCGACTCTCTCGTTACTGTAACAAAATCAACGTCACTCGTTTCTAAATGAAATGCTCCTAATGCAATTGAACCATATACATATACTCCAATTAATTGTTCGTTAAAAAAAATATCTTGTAATCCAATCACATATTGCTCCATTAAGACCTTTACTTCTTCTGGAAGTCTATGTTTCACTACCCCTTTCACACGCATACCTCCTTGATAACATTACCTATAACGGTTATTTTTTTCATATAAACATGTAAGAAAAGCCTTTGCTACCGCAAAGACTTTTTTGTATTATAAATATTTCTCAATTTCTTCGTATACGTCTTTTAAACGAGGATTTCCTTCTCCAACGATTTCTCCGTTTACAAGAACAACTGGATAAAATAAATCCTCTTCAATTACGTGCTCTACAAAAGCTTGTTTCTCAGCATCTTCTTGCTCTTCCTGAATATCAATGTATTCAAACTTGAATTTATCATCTTGTCCTTCATATTTGCGACCAATTGCCGCTTGTAGCCATTCAAATGTTTCAGCCGAAGACGGCATTCCAACGCAGCTTGCACAAATTACTTTTGCACCATATACTTGAACATTTACCATTACTTCTCCCCCACTTCTCTGTTCTAACAGTATGCCTAGATGACTTACCTTATAAGCACATCTCTTTACAAGTTTAATTCTTGTCCTCTATACTGAAAAAACACATTGTAAACATGATACAATATTTCGACAATAAAACAAGAACAGAAAAAATAGATTTTCCCCTGTATCTTGATTATAATAAAATGGATGAAAGGAGTCGATAAAAATGGAAAACCCAAATATGCAAGAACAAGTACTAGAAGTATTAGATAAATTACGTCCGTTCTTACTTCGTGATGGCGGTGACGTTGAATTAGTAGATATTGAAGAAGGTATTGTAAAACTACGCCTTATGGGTGCATGCGGTAGCTGCCCAAGTTCTACAATCACATTAAAAGCTGGTATCGAACGCGCACTACTTGAAGAAGTACCAGGCGTTATCGAAGTAGAACAAGTATTTTAAATTTAAAGCGGCAGCGGCTCACTTAGAATGTGAGGAGGATGGAGCTTCTGACATAGAGGCGTTTTTTGCCTCGGCGAAAGAAGCGAAGCCACCGAACATTCTAGCCGCTGGAGCTAGATATCTTTTAAGGCGGCAGCGGCTCGCTTAGAATTGCTTCCACTGGATAATTTACAAAAAAAGAGACCACTATGGTCTCTTTTTTGTAAATTCGTATTAAGATAACCAATCCAACTTTCGAATTCCGAGCTTATCAACAGGCAAGCGAAGAAATTCATAAAAATGCTTCATAAATTGCTCTGAACGGTTCACATCGTGTAAAATGTCTTCTAAGCGATCTCGATACATACTTTTTTGTTCTTCATTTCCCGTCAGATAGTACTGTTCTACCGTTTCAAAGTAGCGAAGTGGAAAGAGAAGACGCGCAAATAGTAGACGCCAGCCAAAAGAAGAAAGTGCATAATTTTTCTCATAATCCGTTACAAACTGAAAAATTGTTTGTTCCCAATCTTTCTTCTTTTCCATCGATACATATCGAATCCATTCCGCCAAATCTCTACTTGGATGATCATATACCCAATCGATGGGGATTTTTAATTTATTAGTTTGCTGCCATAATAAAGGGGTAAAGCGTTCTTGACAGATTGTTGCTGCATCGGCAAGCTGAGGTGTATCATCTATTTCTGTATCAACAACATATTGAATGGCATTTTCAGCAATGCCTAAATAGTATGGGAAAGACTCAATAAATAGTTGATCAAATACATCTGATGGCTGATTCATAAGTTGTGATTGCCAAAATCGCTCTAATTGATCGAGCCTTTTTTCCCACAATGACTTCCATTCACCAATGCGACTTAATTGTTCTATTTCTTCTGGAAAAAAAGCGCCTCGTTTATGGAATAAGGAAAGCTCACTACCTAACGAAGTAGCATGTCGTTCAAGCAAACGCATACCTTTTAATAAACAGTAATTTTTTTCTTCTATCTCACTTACATAGTAACCGTGCACCGTCGGAACGAAAGTCGCAACAGTAATATCCCCTTGCTGGTTCATATAATCGCTTAATTTTTTCATTTCAACAAGTACATCTTCCTCCATATTTCCAATCGGAAGAAGTACATAAATTTTATTGCGAATCCAAAAGCTTTTATAGGGGCCAAGGGGGATTAATTCTTTGACATGCATTTGATAATGCTCATAAATATGCTGAATCATCATAGTCGCCACCTATGGTTTTTCTTTATATATATGAGCTTGTGCTCGCCTTTCATTCCTATGCACATGATAAAGCAGTAAAACGTATACAAATAATAAAAAGAAAAAAAGGTGATAACATGAAAGAATCAAATCAACTACAAGAAAGAGCATTACAACTTCTACAAGAACGTGGTGTAACAATCGATGATATTGCGGAGCTTGTTCATTTTCTTCAAAAGAAATACCATCCAAATTTAGAGATGTCAGAATGTCGTTACAACGTAGAACGTGTATTATCCAAACGCGAAGTACAAAATGCACTCATTACAGGAATTGAATTAGATGTCCTTGCCGAAAAAGGAATGTTAAGCGAACCATTACAAGATATCGTAAAACGGGATGAAGGATTGTACGGAATTGATGAAGTCATCGCACTTTCTATCGTAAACGTGTATGGCTCTATCGGCTTCACAAACTTTGGATATATCGATAAATTAAAACCAGGTATTTTAGAATACTTAAATGATAAATCAACTGGGAAAGTCCATACATTCCTTGATGACATCGTTGGCGGTATTGCCGCTGCCGCTTCTAGTCGTTTGGCACATCGCGCGGAGCATGGGGAATAAAGTAAAACAATAGTCAGCATAATTTTACGTAATACTTTCAGTTGAAAATGTTATAGAAAACATAACGGACCATGTGAAAAAATCATGGTCCGTTATGTTTTTCTTTCTTTTCAAGATTTTTTCATACACCTATCATTTTTTTATTTACACGAATAAACAGGAATAGCCTAAAAAGTAGCGAATGAATAAGCTTAATGGTTCTGTTTGATTGGGATCTGAATATTAGTTAAAGATATGCGAATTACATTCCTTTCAGTAATAAAAAAAATGATTCAATAACAGGAGGAGCAATTTATATGGATAATATTTTAAAAGTATCATCAAAATCCAATCCCAATTCAGTTGCAGGTGCCATTGCCGGTGTATTAAGAGAAAAAGGTAGTACAGAAATTCAAGTAGTTGGAGCTGGTGCTTTAAATCAAGCAGTTAAAGCCGTTGCTATTGCAAGAGGATTCGTAGCTCCTAGCGGCATTGACCTTGTTCTCATTCCAGCATTTACAGATATCACAATCAATAACGAGAAAAGTACAGCAATCAAATTAATTGTCGGCCCTAGAAAAATTAGATCGTAGAAAAAATGATAGCTTATCATTCAAACCATCCATACAAAAATTATGAAAGAACATCTCCGCTCAACTGCATTCTTTTATTAGATTCATAAATACCAATTGTTAAATGATATATGAAAAGACTGATAACAATCAGTCTTTTCCCTATTGTATCAATTCTTCAGTTTCTCTTCTTCCTACAGGAATATGTCATCAAAATAAACTCTCTTCCTCTATCATCAAAAGTTTTTTCTGCTACAAAACCTACCTGTTGATATAACCTTATTGCCCGTTTATTAAAACCTGCAACACTTAAACGAAGTCTATCCGGTTGGATTTGCTCTTCCGCCAAATTTATTCCAGCTTGCAAAAAGGCTTTCCCCAGCCCCCGCCCCGTTAGCTCTGGCTTCATTCCAAGCCCAATATCTACAGTATCTTCTCCCACGTATAACTTCGCATTTCTTCCCCCTGGCACTTGTGCGTTTTCACCAAAACAAAAATAACCTATTAATTCTCCATGTTCATTACAACAGCCATAATATGTACCATCTAATAGTTCTTCTATTGTCTCTTCACTGCCTGAAAAGCTGTATAACGAATATAGTTCCTCATACTGCCATGTATTGATTTCTTTTGCTTCTGCCTCTGTTAGTTTGTGTATATTCATTTTTCTTCTTCCTTTCAAAAAAACAATTCCCTAACAAATTTCTACATTTATCTTATTATCTCACTTTGTTTTTGAAAAGTTTGTAAATTTTCAAAATACTAAATTGGAAAACTTTTCTTAGCATGTTACGATTGGATTAACTATTCTAAAAGAGGTGAAATCAAAATGCCCCTACAGTTATGTAAAGGA
This sequence comes from Bacillus sp. 95MFCvi2.1, assembly GCF_000374965.1. Taxonomy (NCBI): domain Bacteria; kingdom Bacillati; phylum Bacillota; class Bacilli; order Caryophanales; family Bacillaceae; genus Bacillus; species Bacillus sp. 95MFCvi2.1. Next base: position 49,910 of record NZ_KB895711.1, read on the forward strand.
CAAAAGGTAGATTTAACAAAAACAAATCCTACATTAACTCATATAAAAATAGGTCTCGGCTGGGATCTTCCTACGAATTCAAATTCACATGCATTCGATTTAGATGCTGCTGCTTTCTTATTAGATGCAAATGGAAGCTTAACAACAACAGACCATATTATATTTTATAAACAGCAATCTGCTTTACAAGATGCGATTACACTTTCATCAGACAATCGTACAGGAGCAGGATCTGGCGATGACGAGGAAATTTCCATCTCCCTTTCCAAACTCCCATCTCATATTGAACGTATTATTTTCACTATTACGATTCACGAAGCACAAACTCGTCTGCAAACATTTGGACAAATAGCTCACTCTTACGTCCGCATTCTAAACTCCGCAAACAATGACGAAATGTTCCGCTATAATCTAAAAGAACAATTCTCATCCGAAACTGCACTAATCGCCTGTGAAGTCTATCGTTACAAAGGAGAATGGAAATTTGGTGCCATCGGTCGCGGTGTGCAAGGCGGACTTATCGAACTTTCTAAACAATTGGGTTTATCCCATACACCACCTGATTTTTTTGCAAAGACAACCGCTGCACCTTCTCCTATTTCAAAAAGTATTAACCTTTCTAAAATTGAGTTAAAGAAATCTGGAGATACGATCAACTTACAAAAAACGGACAAGCCTCTTGGCGAAATTGCAGTGAACTTAAACTGGGGTAAACAAAGTACACCAAAACAAAAAGGATTTTTTTCATCCTTAACTGCAAATAGCTCCCCTCAAATAGATTTAGATTTAGGCTGTTTGTTTGAATTTAAAGATGGTTGGAAAGGTGTTGTACAACCACTTGGAAATATATTTGGTTCATTTTATAACGAGCCTTACATTCATTTAGATCAAGACGATCGCACAGGTGCTTCAAATAAAGGAGAAAATTTACGTATTAACGGAGACATGATTCATGAAATAAAAAGAATATTAATTTTCTCTTATATTTATGAAGGTGTAGCTAACTGGTCACAGGTTGATGGTATTGTCACATTAAAACAGGAAAATGGCCCAGATATTATTGTAAAAATGGATGAGCACCGTAACGGTTTCAACACATGTGCAATTGCAATGCTCGAAAATGTAAATGATGAGACATTCAAAGTACAAAGGCTTGTGAACTATTTTAGAGGGCACCTAGAAATGGATCGGCATTACAAATGGAACATGAACTGGGTCGCAGGTTCAAAATAAGGTGGTGACAACTTGAAGCATTTTTCCTATCTGTCTTCTGAAGAAAAGAAAAAACTTTTCTATCAAGAGCCAATAACCTTTTCCAAAGATATCACAAAAGAACAATTGGCTTACGCATTAGGTGCTACTCTATACACACCTGGTACAAAGGATACAATCGCAGTGGATATTGCCGCGAAAAAGCACGAAGGTGCTACATCAATCGTACTTTGTTTAGAAGATTCCATTAGTGATGGAGATGTGAAACTTGCCGAGCAAAATGTCGTCATACAAATGCAACTACTGGCTCATATGATTGATGCAAACAGGCTTCTTCCATCAGACGTGCCACTTCTCTTTATCCGGATTCGTGAACCGAAACAGATGCGTTCACTCATTCATGAACTAGGTAGCGCCGTTCATTGTATGAGCGGTTTTGTCTTTCCTAAATTCACACCTGCGAACGGAATGTCTTACATTCATGAACTACAGGATATAAACGAAACATATTCACTTTCACTTTACGGGATGCCTATTTTAGAGTCTCCTGAAATTATTTATAAAGAAACTCGTATTGATACGTTACTAGCAATTAAAGCAATCCTAGATTCTTATCGCGCTTTCATTTTGAACGTACGAATTGGTGCCACCGACTTTTCTGGCATATTTGGCATTCGCCGAAATAAAGATACGACAATCTATGATATTGCTGTTATTCGTGATTGTATTTCTGATATTATTAATATTTTTTCTAGAAAGGCAGATGAATACGTTATATCTGGTCCTGTGTGGGAGTACTTCGGAAACAGGCAGCGCGTACTAAAACCACAGCTTCGGCAAACACCGTTCCGTAAATCATTCGGAAGCGCTGGAGTAACAATGCGTGAGGAAATGCTTCATCGTTATGAGGACGGGCTCATTCATGAAGTATTGCTCGATCAAGCAAATGGATTAATTGGAAAAACGGTCATTCACCCTTCTCACATTAAACTCGTACAAGCCTTGCACGTTGTAACACTAGAAGATTATTTAGATGCAAAAGCTGTTTTTGAAGCTGCTCAGACGTATAACGGCGTTATGAAAAGCAGCTTTTCTAACAAAATGAATGAAGTGAAGCCACATTATAATTGGGCGCGTAAAACACTTCTGAAATCTAATATTTATGGGGTGCTACATGAACAACAAACTTTCTTCGATCTCCTTACCGAAAAGTCAAAACAAAACGTACACGTACCACATTTTAAATAAAATAACAGTTCATATAGATGTGCTACATAATCCATATTTGTTATTACCAGATCAACTATTTCAAATGGCCGCAAGAATGAATAAGAGGCGCGGCTTTTTATTTGTGAGTACCATTTTAGGAAAACATCTTCCTGTTCTACCTGCAATCTCTTTAGCTGGAGGCTGTGCTCTTGCTGCAAGATATATGGAAGTGCTACATCGTACAAATCATCCATATCAAAAAGAAATTCTTAACCTGATTTCTTCTAAAGACAGTACCAATAATGAGCTAGAGGCAATTCTCCAGTATCAATTCCCTCTAGAAAAAGAAGTATTATTTATCGGATTTGCAGAAACAGCTACCGCATTAGGCCACTCGATGTTTCAATGTTTTCAAAATGCAAAATATGTTCATACAACAAGGGAGATGATCTCACAAATCGATCCTATCATTACATTCGAAGAGGAACATTCTCACGCGACATCACATCGTTGCTATGTGGACAAAAGCTATTTTCAAAATGAACAGCCCATCGTCCTTGTGGATGATGAAATGACAACAGGAAAAACCGCACTTAATATCATTCGATCTATTCAAGAAAAGTTTCCAAGAAAAGAATATATTATTGCTTCTTTATTAGATTGGCGCTCAGATGCGCATCGAAAACAATTTACAGAACTCGAGCAAGAACTTGATATTACGATTCATGTGATTTCTCTATTAAGCGGTTCAATCGACGTAATTGGTAGTCCTGTTACTACTTCTTCTTCACATGATGAGACAGTTTATAAATCAATAGAGTCTAAGATAGAAAAACATATGATTTCATGTCCTATTTTACCTTATACATCTATAAACCATGATGTCAGTTACATAAACTACACAGGACGTTTTGGCATTTCATCCGATGATCAAAAGTGTATCCACTCTTTTGCTAAAAAGATTGGTCATGATTTAAGGAAAAATCGAAAAGGTCAACAGACACTCTGCTTAGGAACTGGCGAGTTTATGTATCTTCCAATGCGAATCGCAGCTGAAATGGGAGAAAACATTTCCTATCAATCAACAACACGAAGTCCTATTCATCCTTACGCGGGTGATGTACAATACGCTATTCATAGTCGTTTTTCCTATGAAAGCCCTGAAGATAAAGTAGTTACAAGTTATTTTTATAATATCCAGCCTGGGGACTACGATGAAGTCTTTCTTTTTATAGAGCGTGATTTACAGGAAGATGCTTTCCATTCCCTTCTTACACAATTACAAACAGTTATTCCACTCATTCATATCGTTTCATTTAAAAGTTTAGTAGAAAGTGAGGGTGAAGAAATATGACCGATCCCAAAACATTACAGCTTATCGGTAGTTATGCGAAAGAGGATGCTATTTTTCTATTAAAAGATATTAGTGCTGTCATAGAAGAAAGCGTAACAGAAGAAAGAGAACGAGCAATTCAATCGGGCACACATTACTCTGAAATGCTTCCAATTGAATATAAACCATCTAAACCTTATATGGATTTATTTTTTGCTTCACTCGAGCAATACAAACGTAAACTAGCCATTGCAGCCGGTATAATAGCCGAGCAAATTATAAAAACGAAAGGAAAGAAGCTTGTTCTTGTTTCACTAGCGAGGGCCGGTACACCAATAGGTGTTTTAATAAAACGATACATTCGCTATCAATATAATATCGACTTGCCGCATTATTGTATTTCCATTATTCGTGGCCGCGGCATCGATGAAAATGCCCTTCATTATATTTTGAAGCACCATCCAAATCAAACCATTCAGTTCATTGATGGCTGGACTGGAAAAGGTGCGATAAAAAAAGAACTACGCCAATCTGTGTATACATTTAACGAAAAGAATCATGAATATATTTCAGACTGCATGGCAGTGCTTGCTGATCCGGGCCATTGTACTTCTATATATGGAACACGAGAAGATTTTCTCATTCCAAGCGCTTGTTTAAACGCGACCGTATCAGGGTTAATCAGCCGCACTGTTTTAAATGAAACTTATATTGGTCCAAATGATTTCCACGGCGCCAAATATTATCGAGAACGAGAAACAGAAGATTTATCTAACTTCTTTATTGAAAAAATCACAGCGTTATTCCCTTCCATTAGCGCTGACGTAACAACGCAACTAGAACACATTATTGCTACCTATACAGAACCATCTTGGCAAGGTATGCAAGACATCGCCTCTATTCAAAAGCATTTTGGAATAGAAAATATAAACTTAATTAAACCAGGAGTTGGAGAAACAACGCGTGTTTTACTAAGACGAGTACCATGGAAAATTTTAATCCAGGGCGAAAACAATCCAGATTTAAAGCACATTTTACTTTTAGCAAAAGAAAAAAATGTGCCAGTAGAAATCTATAAAGATATGACGTATTCGTGCTGCGGCATAATTAAACCTCTAAGGAGGACGTCTTCATGATTTTTGCAAGCGATCTTGATCAAACGCTCATTTATTCTCGGAAATCATTTCGAGCTAACATAGAAGACGAACATATTAAGCTCATCGAGACTTTAGATGGGAAAGAGATTTCTTTTATCACACACAAAACGATTTCTTTATTAAAACAACTACAATTACAAGCACAATTCATCCCAGTTACAACTCGAACGATTGAACAGTTTCAACGTATTACACTATTTCAAACAGAAGTCATTCCGGAATATGCGATTACAAGCAATGGCGGTAATATCCTTCATAACGGTAAGCTAGATGACACTTGGGAAAACATACAAACGGAGCGATTAGTAGCATGCATGGAAAAAGAAGATGTTCTAACAGAATTTCAAAATATTTCTCATGAAGAATGGGTCATTTCACAAAAAACAGCTGATGATTTATTTCACTACTGCATCATTAAGCGTGACAATATTCCATACGACGAATTACAATCATTCACCACTTGGCTCGATAAACAAGGATGGACTCATTCATTGCAAGGCAGAAAATTATATTTTGTGCCAAAGCCTGTGAACAAATGGGATGCTGTTCAGTATGTACAAGAAAAACTTCAGGAAAAAACCGTAATTACTGCTGGAGATTCCTTACTTGATCTATGCATGTTAGAAAGGGCGAATCATGCAATCGCACCTCTTCATGGTGAACTTGAAACAAAACAGGGGAGTTTATTACCCCATATTGTAAGAACAAATGAAATTGGTATATATGCAGCGGAGGAAATTGTAAGTAAAGCACTTCAAATGGTCCATAGTTCTCTTCCTACTGCGTAATCTATACATACTTCAAGAACCGGCATCTTTGTTACATGATAAAAAAAGGAGCGATTATACTTGAGTACAATTACTTTAAGAAAAGAAGCAGTACGCGTTGTATTAGAGAAAAAGAAATTAACAGGCGTTGTCGCAAAAGTTGCGCTCGTATTAGACATTTCTGGGTCTATGCGAACACTTTATAAAAACGGTACTGTCCAAGAAGTTGTTGAACGTGTTCTTGCTGTAGCAAGTCAATTCGATGATGATGGTTCATTAGATATTTGGGTGTACGATAATGAGTTTTCAAGATTACCAGCCGTTACCGAAAAAGATTTTGCTGGTTATGTTGAAAAACATATTTTAAATAACACTTCCATTCATAAATTTGGCCGAAATGATGAGCCACAAGTAATGGAAGATATCATAAAAAAATATACGATTGAAGAAAAAAGCACAGAGCCTGCCTTTGTTATTTTTATTAACGATGGAGGCTGTAAAAAAGGAATTCAAAAACCGGTTGTATTCTCTTCTAACCAACCGATTTTTTGGCAGTTTGTTGGAATTGGAAACGGCAAATTCGACGTTCTTAGAAAGCTAGACGAAATGGAAGGGCGTTTCATTGATAACGCAAACTTCTTCTACATTCGCGATATCGAAAAAACAACAGATGAAACGTTGTATAACAATTTGTTGAATGAACTTCCGATGTGGATAAAAGAAGCGAAGGAGAAAAAGGTGATACTTTGAAAATAGGAGAAAAGATACGCCAAATCCGGATACATCGCGAAATGACACAAGGGGAATTAGTAAATGGAATTTGTTCTATTCCATATTTAAGTCGAGTTGAAAATGGAACGGCAAAACCTTCTCATTCTTTTTTAGAGAAGGTTTCAGCCAAACTGGATATTAGTGTGGATTATCTCACAGAGCAAAGTAAAACTGACTTTGAGGCAGATATAATAGCAATTACGATAAACTATAAAGAGAATAATAAATTGACTGAAAGTGAAATTTCTTTTTTAGAGTTACATACTCGGGAAATGCATCCACTCCCAATTCTTTTACATATTTCCGGTGTACTACTCCATTATTACGCTCGTACTAGTTCACCCAAAAAAGGTGATTCCATTTATCGACAAGCAATAAATTTAATACCTAATCAGCCTAATCAAATGTTTGCTGAAGACTTTTCCTATTATTACATAGCATGTGGTAATTATTTTTATATGAAACAAGATTTTATTAAAACAAATGAATACTACGAGCAGGCAAATCAATTATTAACTACGGAAGAAAACTTACAAAGAGCTAATTTATACTATAATATGAGCCTAGTTAAACAACGTCTCATTAAAAACCAAAGTGTGAGCCGGAAATATTCAAAAAAAGCATATGAAATATATAGCAAGTTAAATAACAAAGTTTTCATATCAGATACGCTTATTACAATTGCTGTACAATATCATCTCGATGAAAGATACGAAGAATCCTTAGAATACTTAAAAGAAGCTGAACAATATGTAAAAGAACTTCACGATCCTGCTATGTATTTTGCAATGATTTATTACAATTACGGAAGAGTATATCAAGGGTTAGAAGAATTCGATACAGCAATTCAACACTTCAAGCATTCCTTGAAAATAAATATAGCAATCAATCAGCAAGAGTCAAATATTTACGCATTGCGAAGCCTTATTGAAATTTACTTACATTTAAAAGAATGGGAGCAAATCAATAAAGTCATGCCGGAAGCCATCAAAATCTTAGAAACTTACGATATGCCTTCTGTTTATATCGAAATTTATACATATAAAGCGCATCTCTATAAGCTTCAAGGTGACCATCAGGGCTACGAGAAAGAAATGCAGAGAATTATTGATTTTGGAATGGGTAACAGACAATATATACAGGTTAAAAAGCTAGCTACTGAATTAGGAGATCATTTTTATGAATTACGTGCTTATAAATTAGGAGCAAAATATTTTAAAATCGCCTTACAATGCGACCTTGATATAGAAGATTTTCAAACTAATTTCTAAAATGACATTTCCCCTCTTTGCACACAATCAAAGAGGGCGAAAATTGTAATTAAAAAACAAAACTCTTCTGTTTTATCCTCTGTGAACAATTCTCTTCTCTAGGAGCGATTTCTATCGTAATTAGCCCATAATAGTAGGCCCGAATTCCAATTTCTACACGATGATGAATGTTCCATTTTTCTTTAATAGAAGCTATTATCTCCCCTACCCTTCTCCGGCTAATATACAACGTTTGAGCAATTTCTTTATCCTTCATTCCGTTTGAGACGAGAATGGCTACTTCTTTTTCTTTTGCACTTAATCTGACACTCATTTTTTCATTCTCCTTCCTCTACTCCTATCGATTTACAATCCATTGACATAAAAAAACGGGAGATAGATTGTTCTCATATAATAAAACATCTTCCTTAACAGCAATTTCAAAAGAACATGTTAACTCACCGTGGATATCCAAAAATTTCTTTATTCTCTTAATCATATACAGAAGCATTTTTTCTACCTCTTTATCTAATAATCGCTCAAGTCTACTATGCTGGATTGTATAGCCGATTGCTAATGTTGCAACCTCATTTTGAAGACGATCAACATCACAAATATACATGAACTCATCACAAACAAAATTCATTGTATATATCCCTGGAACATAAATACTTTGAACTGCTACAGGGTTAGAAATAATAAGAACGGGAACAACAGGAGAATTGGTTAAATCGATTTCTTTAAATGCTTCATACAACAACTGAGCCAAAATATTAATATGGACATTCAATACCTTTCCATCACCTTTATCATGCAATGAAAAAAGTTTGTCCGAAATAATACGCTGATACAATCTAACCGTCTGTTCGTTTCTAATGAATAATTCGTTATGAATCATGAATGGATCACCTCCACTTTCAAGTCCTTACTATTACTTTATAACGTGGAGTTAGTTAATTTATAGTAGTTAAAAATACTGAAAAAACAGAAGTAATTTTTATTATTTCATAGAACGATTTAACCAAACTCACAAAAAAAAACCGCTATAAAAGCGGTCTTTCTTACGCTGATAATTCCTTGAGCGTATCACTTAGTTTAAATTTTCTTAACTGGGATGAAGCAATCATTGCTGCACTTGTTCCGAGTATAACGCTCGCTGCAGCCAGTAATAAAACTTGATTGTATGGAATCGTAATAACGGTTAGTTCTAAACTCGTTAAGACAATATAGCTAAAAATCACACCGCCTCCAATTCCTATACATCCAGCTATTGCACCGAGTAATGTACCTTCTAGCCATACAATTCTTCGCATTTGCCCAGGAATTGCTCCTACTGCACGAATCATACTTATTTCAGCGCGTCTTTCATGTAAACTTGCCACAATCGCATTCATTAAGCCAATACCCGAAATAACAAAAATAATTACAACCAATAAACGAATGAGCATAACCATTTGAGATAACAATTGTTCTTGCTCTTTTAATAAATCGGTACTATTTATAACCTCTATATTATCTTTACCATTTGTTATCTTTGTTACTTTCTTCTTAATTGTTTCAAAAGGTACCTTAGAGTCTGTCATAATTTGAATCGATTCATATCCTTTTACATGAAACATATTTCGCGCCCATTGTTCATTTACGAAGACATAAGTACTTTGCATTCTCAAGTTTTTCTCGATAATAGAAACGACTTTAATAGACTGTTTTTGCTTCCCTTTCCCTTGCACTTCAATCGTATCATGTAGCTTAATCCCTAAATTTTTTGCTGTTTCTTTTGTAATTACTCCTTCTCCATCTTTTAATGGAGTACTCAAGTTTTGACCAGAAATAACTTTCATCTTGGTCACCTTTTGAAACGCTGTAATATCAGTACCCACAACTTCCATCGCATCATAATTATATTTATTTTTCTTCATAAATTCGTACCATTCTTGATTTGCTTCTTTAAAGTCATAATTTACAAGTTTAGATGTGGAATCAGAGGCTGCTCCGACAATTTCTTTTACCCCTTTAACGTCTTGTATCTTTCCTAGCCAATTAAATGGGATATTTTCAATTCCTTGTGACTCCATTGGAACACGAATGACTAAATCTGCTGGTAAATTCTTTTGTAATCCTTGCTTCATTCCTTCATACATCGCATTCACATACATCGTTCCAACTAGAGATAACATAAATCCAAATGCTAGAATTGCGACTGAAACAGCTGCCTTTTTACGATAACGAATGACATTTCGGCTACTAATTGTTGTCTCAATGCGAAATATCGTTTGAAATGGTTTAGCGATAACTGACGTAATCACACGAATCAACAATGGAATTGTAAACAATAAACCAATTGCAAATAAAATTGCTCCAATCGCACTTGGATTAAAGCCAATATATTTTTCAACAACTGTTCCACTTAAACCAATTACGATACCTGCCATTAAAACAATAAGACTGAAGATACTCCATTTCCGTTCTTTCTTTTGATTGCTCGGAAGTCCTGGTCTTAAAGCTTGAACTGGTGGTATTTTTCTTACCATAAATGCCGGTATGGCTGCACCTATTACAGACATGATAATCCCTAGTAAAAATGTAATGAATAAAATCTCAAATGAAATAGAAAATGATTCTTGCCCTGTACTTTCTACATTCACCCACATGTTAATAAAAGAAGCTGCGAGCTGCTGTGTGCTAGCACCAAGTACAACTCCTACTAACGAACCAATCGTTCCAATACATAATGCTTCTAATAAAACAACGAAAATGACTTGATTTGGATTACTACCAATCGCACGTAATAAAGCCCATTGTTTAAAGCGACTTCTTACAGATAAGAAGAAGCTTCCCATAATCAAAAGCGCTACAACAAATAAAGCAATTCCACCTAAACTAAAGACTAATGGCTTCATCACATTTAATCTTTCTAATGCTTTATCTACATATGTACGCTGATCTATTTTAATATTTTCAAATTTTTTATTCACATCACTAGCAATCATTCTCTTCACATTGACATCAGATGTTTTCACTTGAACAAGGTTAAATTGACCTTGTAAGTTTAATTCCTGTTGCATCCAAGTAATTGGAAAATATGCGCTATGTCCCATTGCTGCCATCAATGGTGGATTCAAAATCCCTACAACTCTCACATTTTTTTCACCATGCGGTGGAAAAGGCAGACGAATCATATCTCCTACTTTTATATTCTCTCGATCTGTATACCCTTTCGTAAGTGCTACTTCCGCTCCTTCTTTCGGATATCGCCCTTCTGTAATTTTATAAGAACGCATATCGGGAGAATCTTGTTCCACACCCCAATACGATGGTTTGCCAGAAAGCTCTTTATAATTTGGTAACGGATAAGGAATAAGTACTTTTGATATTTTTTCCGCACTTTCAAAACCATTCAGTTCTTTTAATTTTTTATCTTTTAAATACACATCATTTTTAATATAACCAAATTGCAAATCATAATCACCATAACGACTCACAACCTGCTCTTTAACACTTTGTTCTACAGACTGATTTCCTAGTAGTAACATTGTTGCTAACATAACGCCTAAAGCAGCCCCAAGAGCGATTAACATGTTCCTTAGCCAATTCTGTCTAATAGACTTGGCCGCATATTTAATTATCCAAGACATCGCTCTTATCACCTACCTTAAAGTGCCGATTCATAATCTCTTGAATGTGCGTAACTTGCTGCGGAATATGCCGGAATTTCCATCCTTTACTTTCGGCATGTTCATGAATTACTTCACCATCTAGTAAGAAAACAACTTTATCTGCATGAGCGGCTACAAACGGGTCATGCGTTACAACAACTGCCGTTTGCCCCAATTCATCACAAGCATTACGAAGAGCCGCAATGATATTTTTGCTATTTTCAGAATCCAACGCTCCTGTCGGTTCATCTGCTAATATAATAGCTGGTTCATTGGCAAATGCTCTCGCAATGGCAACCCTTTGCTGCTGGCCACCTGATAATTGCGATGGTAAGTACTGTTCTTTCCCTTTTAAACCAACAAGCTCTAATAAACGCTTTGCCGCTGTTGTCGCCTTCTTCTGCGGGACATTATCTAACAGTAACGGTAATCCCACATTTTCTTCCGCATTAAATACTGGTATTAAATTAAACTGCTGAAAAATAAAACCTATTTTATGCCTCCGAAACAACGCGAGTTCTTTTTCTTTTAATGATGAAATTTCAGTACCATCTACTCGAATGCTTCCCGTCGTCGGAATATCTAATCCTCCAAGCAACTGTAAAAGAGTGGTTTTCCCCGACCCACTCGCTCCCATAATACAAACGAAATCACCTTTTTGGATTTGGAGATTAATCCTCTTTAATATCTTTACCTTACTATCACCAATATCAAATGATTTTTCTACCCCTTCAATTTCAATGATATTCATTTTTTATACCCCTTTTTTTCATTTAATTATCTTTATATTAAATATATATTCTGCTGCGAAACCAATCTTCCTATCACACTGTACTTGTATTGTAATATAAATATATTTTGAAACATACTTCGCAAAATAGCACATCTCACATTTTCTAATAAGAATTTGAATTTCTTGATTTCCCCCTCGATTCGTAACCATAATAGTTACAATAATATTTTCTTTTTAAGAAAAACTATCAACATATCCACAAATAGGAGGAATAAACATGAAACATCTAATCGTTTATGCACACCCAAATCCACAAAGCTTCAATCATGCGATTTTAGAAACAGTAAAAAGTGAACTTGAAGAAAAAGGTCATGAAGTACGTGTTCGCGATTTATATGAACTAAATTTCAATCCAGTATTAGCAGCTTCTGATTTTGTTTCCTTTTCTCAAGGAAATACACCAGCTGATATTAAAGAAGAACAAGAACATATCACTTGGGCTGATAACATCACATTTATTTATCCAGTGTGGTGGGCAGGTCTTCCAGCAATCTTAAAAGGATATGTTGATCGTGTATTTAGCCACGGCTTTGCGTACGCTTATGGTGAAAATGGAATTGAAAAGTTACTAAGCAGTAAAAAAGGATTGCTACTATCCACAATGGGAAATACAAAAGAAGCTTATACAGCAAGCGGTATGTTTGATGCAATGAAGAAAACAACTGATGCTGGAATCTTTGAATTTACAGGAATTGAAACGTTAGAGCACACATTCTATACGAGTGTCCCTTCTGTGGATGACGGCGCGAGAAAACAATATCTTGAAGAAGTAAAAGAAGTAGTGAATCGTTTATTAGGGTAAGATGAAACTTCCATCAGTGAGGTTAACGCAGAGTGACATGCTGATTTAATTTTCTCAATAACGGATATGACTGAACATGGTAAAATAGTAAATAAGATAGGAGTCCTAATACATATGTGGTTTTCAAGTCAAAAAAAGACACTCGAAAGGGTGTCTTTTTAACATCCGCATATAGCTAGTACAAACAAAACGAATAGAATAATTACTATGGATATTCCAAAATTGAATGTAATTGTATGATCCATATCCCTTCCCCTTCTCGCAAATCCATTTATAAAAAATATTATTAAAGTAAAAAAGACACTCAAGTGAGTGTTTTTCAGCAGCTAAATCCACCTTCCCAGCAGCTGTATAATCCCTACTTTAGTAAGTGCTCAAAACAGTAAGCTGTGGATATTTTGACGGATTTACATTACTGTATGTTGATTAACGATGAGTGAGCAGGTCTTTTTCTATAATTTAAACAATGAATGTAATTTTAATATACACTTACGCCCATCCCTACTTAAATCGAATTACAGCCTTCATTCAGCAAAAAACAAGCAATCTAAAAGATTGCCTGTCCACTATTACATCTTCTCAATCCACTCTGTCAAGTTATGCACAACTTGTGTTGGCTGCACGTCATACTCTGTTAACTTCTCCACAGTTGTGACTCCAGTGTGGACAAGAAGTGTATGCATACCAGCATTTATCCCCGCTAAAATGTCAGTATCATAGTTATCCCCAACCATTAGCGCTTCTTCTTTCGCCATGCCAAGTACTTTTAGTGCTTGTTCCATAATAATGGATTCTGGTTTTCCGATAAAGATTGGCTCTACACCTGTTGACACTGTTACAACAGATGTTAAGGAACCGTTTCCAGGTAATAAACCACGCTCAGTTGGAATGGCAATATCTCCATTTGTTGAAATAAATGTCGCACCATTACGTACTGCAAGACATGCTTTCGCTAGCTTTTCATATGTAATTTCGCGATCTAATCCAACAACGACAAAGTCAGGATTTTCATCCACAAGTTTGAATCCTTTTTCTACAAGTGCGTCATGCAATCCTTCTTCACCAATCATATACACAGACGCATCTTGTTTACGCTCATAAATAAAGTTTGCTGTTGCCATGCTTGTTGTAAATACTTGCTCTGGTTTAGCTGGAATATCGAAACGAACAAGCTTTTCTGCCACTTGCTCTGGTTTACGCGTTGAGTTATTCGTTACAAACAAATAGGGAATGCCGCGCTCCTGTAGTGCTTTTACAAAGTCGCTTGCTTCTTCAATTTGTTCTTCACCGCGATACATTGTACCATCTAAGTCGATTAAATAGCCTTTATACATCCATCTGTCTCTCCTTTTTTTCTAGCGTTCATACCCTTCTTATATTAACCGCTTTTTCCAAAGAAAAAAACGCTTTGTCTAAAAGCGTCCCATAACGTTCATTTTTTCTCTTGTATGTGATACGAACAGTGACAGTCACCATTGCACATATTTGATAACACTTTCACTTTTTCATCAGAAAACAACCGCTTATACATACTTTCTTCCTCCAAACAAAGCTGTGGATATTTTTCAGCAACAGCCTTTAATGGACAATTTTGTTTTTGTAATATGTACGAGTTTTCTCCCTCTTGCTTCACTTGTACCATATATCCCTTTTTCTCTTGGATAACAGCAACTTCCCGAAGCTTCTGCCATACATTATCTTGTCTGCTGATTCGCTTTTGTAATTGCTCCTCCATCCGATTCGTTCTCGCTTTTAAAATAGCATTAACAAGTGTTTCATCACCGATTGACTCTAAATCCTCTAACACTTCTAAAGCAAATTGCTTATAATCTTTCGGAAACGAATCTTCTCCTTTTTGACTTAGGTCGTATACATATGTTGGCCTTCCCACATGTTGACGCACCATTTTCGACTGAATGATTTTTTCTTTCTCAAGCTTACTTAAATGACGACGTACTGCCATCTCCGTAATCTCTAAAGATTCAGCTAACGATGCAACTGTTTGTTCGCCATTTATTTTTAAAAGCTGTACAATTTCTTCCTTCGTTGTACGTGCTTCCTCCATTTCTCATCCTTCTCCCTTTTGAGCCGTTCCCATAGACAAAAAAGACCCCCAAAAAGGTTAATGGGGATCTTATCCATGCGCTTATTCTGCTACAAATGCAGATACAGGTCCTAATTCCTTTTCTAAGTAACGGCGAATATTCGCAGGGTATTTTTGTACCACGGCAATTTGTTTTTGAATCGTTGTATATAATTCTTCATGGTTCATTTGAATATAATCTTGCATAAGCATTTTCCGAAGAACAATCACTTCTTTTATCCCTTTTCCTTCTTCCTCACTTATGACTTTTTCGTCCATTAAAATATCAATAATATCTTCATAACTCCCTGGATCACGCATAATAAATCCATCAATCATTGCATTTCCAACATCTAGTATGCAATCAATGATGAGATGCGACATACGCTCTAATGCGTAATATTCAAAATCCGTTTCATATTCTTGCTTCTCTTGAAATGTATCTACTACTTGTTCTAAACATGCTAACATTTGCTCTATTTTTTTTCTGTCTACAAAGTACATGAATGTCACCTACCTGGAAATTAAAGCATTTACATTTTAATTGTAACCGTTTCTTCTGAAAAAATCGACAATTTTTCGAATTCACCTTTCACGCGTTATTTGTTATAGTTATAACTGTATGATTTTTGAAATTGGAGGAATGTCACCTTGGAACGTGAACTCGCATTAGAAATTGTCCGTGTAACAGAAGCAGCAGCCTTAGCATCCGCACAATGGATGGGCCGCGGAAAGAAAAACGAAGCAGATGATGCAGCAACTACCGCTATGCGTGATATGTTTGATTCAGTAAACATGGCAGGTACTGTTGTAATTGGTGAAGGAGAACTTGATGAAGCACCAATGTTATATATTGGTGAAGAACTAGGAACAGGTAACGGTCCAGAAGTAGATATCGCCGTTGATCCATTAGAAGGGACAAACATCGTTGCAAAAGGTCTTGCAAATGCAATGGCAGTTATTGCAGTCGCAGATAAAGGAAACCTTCTTCATGCTCCGGATATGTACATGGAAAAAATCGCGGTTGGTCCAAAAGCAGCTGGTAAGATTAGCTTAGATGATCCAATTGAAAAAACAATTGAAATTGTAGCAGAAGCAAACAATAAGAAAATTCGTGACCTAACGGTTATCATCCAAGAACGTGAACGTCATCAAGATATTATTGACCGTGTTCGCGCAAAAGGTGCACGTGTAAAACTATTCGGTGATGGAGATGTTGGTGCGTCAATCGCAACAGCTCTTCCAGGAACAGGGATTGACTTATTCGTTGGTATTGGCGGCGCTCCAGAAGGCGTTATCTCTGCAGCAGCACTAAAATGTCTTGAAGGCGAAATGCAAGCACGCTTAGTTCCAATGAACGAAGAAGAAGAAGCACGTTGCCGTAAAATGGGATTAGAAGACCCTCGTCAACTTCTTATGTTAAATGACTTAGTATCTGGTGACGACGCAATCTTCTCAGCAACAGGCGTATCTGCTGGCGAGTTATTAGATGGTGTGAAATTCCTTGGCGGAGACTTAGCAGAAACATATTCTATCGTTATGCGCTACAAAACAAGAACAGTACGCTTTATTAAAACACATCACCATTTAGATCATAAGCCTCACTTAAACTTAGATATTTAAAAAAGGAGCCTGTGTAGTATGGAAGAACGTTTCTTTCTTTACGACGATACAGTCGATACAAAAACGCGTTTCGTTAGCTTTATGGGAGAAAATGAGCGCCACGATTTAGCGCTTTTATATTCCGATCGCCATTACAGTAAAACAATTGTCCTTGATATGCAGCGTAATAAATTTGCAATCATCGGCACTGACGATTTAAACGAACCTGGCTACTTAGAGCACGCTTTTTCTGTCTCTGAAGAGATTGCAGAAGAACTTCGCTCATTCTTATTTGAACTTATATAATATTATGGCACCAGCTACCTTGATAGCTGGTGTTTTTTATATATAACAAAGTTTTGAATTTTCAATCTTTTATGTTATACTTATGAACAAATCTATTTGGAAGAAAGGACGTCTACTACGTATGCCAACATTTACTTTGTAATGGATCAGCAACTGAATAGCATTACTCTCAAAAAAGCTATGTGCTTTGTCAAGGGAGTAGTCTGTTCATTTCCCATTACAAAGGAACGTAGCACATCTGTAGTATGATGTTTTACGGAGGTTCCTCTTAAGGGAGAACCTCCTTTTATTTTTGCCTATTTCTTTCCCATTCATACTGCAAGACATCCAAATAGCTGTCTTACGTTCCTTTACCATCAAACGAGGTGAAGGAAAATGCAGAAAGTACAACTTTCTTGGAATTTATATGAAAATGAATTTGAAACGATAGTCGAAAAGCATTGTAAAAATTGCGGGCATACCACCCTTTTTACTGATACGAACATTCATAGGCATAACGCAAACGGAAAAAATATTTACCGCTTTGCCATTTATAAATGCCCGAAAGGACATACGTGGAACAAGAAACTTCACATTTATAAGTCTTTTTCTGATCATGTCGAAACGATCGATGTGTTTCAAAAAGAACAAGGTGAGATGATCACTACTATCTCGATTATGCAATATAAAGAAGCTGGCACTACAGAATTAGCCATTGTATTAGAAACAGTTTTTGGCTCTCATCGCATGGATAAAGCACTCGCTACGTATATTTCAGATTGGAGCCGCACCGCGATTGTAGACAGAATAAAAAACGGACACATTCAGTTGAATGGACAGAAGATGAAACCAAATACAACGCTTTCTGAAGGTGATCTTATTTCAATTTGCTTGTAAAGGGGACACATATGCTAAAAATAACAAAAGGTACACTTAACCTATTAGATAAGTTAGATGATATGTATGAGCAGTGTAAAACGGACCTACTCCAAAAACAAATTTACCAATGGGATGACTCTTATCCGACGCGAGAAACAATTTCCTACCACTTAGAAAATAATGAACTCTATTGTCTATGTAAAGATGATTCAATCGTTGGTGCCGTCATTTTGAATGAATGGCAGTCCCCAGAGTATACGCTTATTGACTGGTCAAAAACGGAAGGACGTTTTCTCATTGTCCACTCTTTTGTCATCCATCCAGTCGCACAAGGAAAAGGATATAGTAAAGAACTATTATCCTTTTGGGAAAATGAAGCACAGCAAAAGAACTATATCGGGATACGCTTAGATGCTTTCACAGGTAATCCTGTTTCCTTACGTTTATACGAAACAAATAATTATATATGCCGGGGCGCTGTTTATTTTTCAAGTAAACCAAAGCCCTATAATTGGTATAACTGCTATGAAAAAATACTTGATTAAAAAAAATTCCTCTTACGCCTATCGTAAGAGGAATTCTTTTTACTTCTTCACTTTTCGTAATACAAAGTGTGCACAACCAAAATTACAGTACTCGTATAAGTACTCCGATAATGTACTAATTTTCGTATCATATGTCGCACGTTGGTTACTATCATCAAAAAAACCGCGCAATCTGAGTTGATCGTAGCCCCAGTCACCAACGATATAATCATATTTATTTAAAATTTCTGCATAGCGCTCTTTAAATGCTTCTTCACGAAAACCGTTACGATAGTCTTTAATTACTTCGTATTGAACATTATTAATGCTCATTGTAGCATGAATCTCCTGCTTTTGCTCCATCATTAACTTCCTTTCTAAGCATTCTTCTTTTTATCGTATCACAAAGCCTAACAACCAACAATTTCAAATACAAAAAATTGAAAAGTAGTAAATGCTATGAAGAAGGAGGTGATACATCTTGAAAAAACAAATGATACTCTCTCTTCTCACGCTCTCTTTATTTGTAGGTTGCTACTCGACAAATAAAGCTGAAATGGAACATGAAAAAGGCAGCCGCGTTCTTGTCTCCAATAAAAACGACATGTATCATACAGAAAATACAAATACAAAGCTTACAAGAGTCGGATACTCCTCTAAACAAAAACATGAAGTATCTAACAAACAAGTGGGTGCCATTAACCGTGAGAAGGTAGCTGAAATGATTACAAGTATGACAGTAAATCTTCCGGATGTCACAAATGCTGCTACACTTGTGACCGATGACGAAGTATTTGTTGTATACAAAGCAAAAACAAACGATCCTGCTCTTGTAACAGATCAAGTATATAAAACAGCTTTATCCATCGTTCCTCGCTATTATAAAGCATATGTATCAACAGACCAAAAATTGATTACGCAAATTCAAGGTCTGCAATCTGGTACATTAAACAATAAAGAATATGAACAAAGCCTTGATATGCTAAAACGTGAAATGGGGAAAAATCCGCATTTGAATAATACGCAGAATCAAACATTAAATGACATGCTTAAAAAATAAAAAAGATGGTGGCTGCCCACTTGAGACAGCCCCATCTTTTTTATTTTTTACGGTTATCTGCGTATACCGCCATTGCATCGCACATAAACTGTGCTAAACCTTCTCCAAATTGGTCAATATTTTTTGTAAAACGTTCATCATCTACATACATTTCACCTAATCCTTTGAATGTCTCTAATGAATATTGACCGAAGTTTTGCAAGTAATCGTACCATTCTTGGATTGCTTCTTGTGCTTCTTTAGAATCAGGCGCGCCATTTCGAAGTGTAGCCAGCTTTCTATAAATGCCATTAAACTCTTCTTGCTTTTCTTTAGGCATGCCAGCTGCTGTCTTATTCGCTTTATCCACAGCTTCGTCTCCCCATCTCTCACGTGCTTCTTGCTCATATGGATTTTGGCTGAAATCAAATCCTTCAAATTTTTCTTTATTCGTCATTTGAATCTCTCCTTTTGTATGCTTAATTGTCTTATCAATTGTCGCAATCACCTTATCCAGTCTAGCTCGCTTCTCGAGCAGCATTTTCTTATGCAATTGAAGCGCTTCTTCCCGGTCAAATGAAGGACTCATGATAATTTCCTTAATCTTCTTTAAAGGGAAGCCAAGCTCTTTAAAAAATAAAATTTGCTGCAGTGTCTCTAGATTTTCATTGGAATACAGACGATACCCTGACTCTGTCGTCTCGTCTGGGGTTAACAACCCAATTTCATCATAATGATGCAGTGTGCGCACACTAATACCAACTAAATCAGCTACTTCTTTTACCCTCATTGTCATTGTTTCGCCTCCCTTCATACATACAATAAAGTATTACGTAACGTGAGAGTCAATAAAAAATGATTATTAAATTATGTGTTTTTTATGACTAAAAACTCCTCCACTCCACATTCCCTTAAAATTCAGGCATAATATATATGTACATATATTAGAAAGCGGTGAAAAATATGGTTTCAAATGCTGTAATTACCAGTATGATTGTGCAACTAGCGATTTCGGTTCTAGTTCCAATTATTGTACTTATTTATTTTCGAAAAAAATATCATATAAACTGGAAAGTTGTTGGTGTTGGGGTTCTTATCTTTATTGGATTTTCACAAATTCTCGAAACACCTTTTCACGTATTTATGCTGGGCAATCCAACAACATCGGAAATATTGAAAAACCCATTTCTTTATGCCATCTATGGTGGACTTACTGCCGCTATCTTTGAAGAAGCAGGTCGATTCATAGCCTTCTTCTATTTACTTAAGAAATATCAAGAATATAAAGATGGTTTAGCATATGGAATTGGACACGGAGGGATTGAATCTATTTCAATTGGGGCTCTAGCTAGTCTTCAAACTCTATACTTTGCTATTTCAATCAATAATGGAAGTTTTTCAAAACTTATTGAAAAGGCCCCTCAGCTCAGTCAAGTGCAAGATTTATTACTTAGCACTCCTTCCTATCTCTACCTACTTGGTAGCTTAGAAAGAATCTTAGCTTTGGTCTTACAAATCGCCTTCTCAATGCTTGTATTATACGGCGTAAAACATAAGAAATATATTTTTGTTATATATGCCGGCTTGTTCCATGCATTTATAGACTTCTTTGCAGCTCTTTATCAAAAACAAATTATCAACATATTTGTTGCAGAAGGAATCACGCTTATTTTTACGATTTGCGCTTTTATTCTTATTCGTAAAATGAAAGACAAATTAACAATTGAATCCGAAAAAAGCTAAGTCCATGTGGCTTAGCTTTTTTTGTATAGAGGATTTTTTTCCTATTTGTCGAAGTATGTATGGTCAACTTAAAAAATGAGGGATGGATTTTGAAAAAACTTATCGCAGTACGTCACTGCTCAGCAACTGGACAAGAACGAGATGCAGCACTAACAATTGCAGGGGAAAAGCAAGCACACTTTCTTGCTGATTTTCTCATACAAAATAACCTGCAAATAGAGTCCATTATTTCAAGTCCTTTTACTCGAGCCATTCAATCCATTGCACCATTTGCATTACGAACCAATCTACCCGTAGGCGAAGATGAGCGCCTAGAGGAACGCATATTAAGCAATAATCCAATGGAAGATTGGCTACAAAAACTAGAATATACTTTTACAAATATAGATATTGCCTTTTTAGGCGGAGAGTCAACAAAACAAGCGATGGACCGCGTTGCATCGCTTATTCAAGATATTTTACAACAAAAACACCAAGTAACATTACTTGTTACACATGGAAATTTATTAACGCTCATTTTAAAGTACTTTGATAATCGGATTGGTTTTCTAGCATGGAAAAACTTAAGCAATCCTGATATTTACGAAATTACAATTGATGAACAAACGACAATCCACAGATTGTGGGGAAAGACCGTTGAAAATTGTTACACGAGATAATATTGAACAAGAACATATCTGCTGTGCAATGTCAGACAAAAAAGTGAAACGTGGTGTCGAGCTAAAAAAAGAGTGGCTAAAGGATCGATTTGAAGAAGGACTTATGTTTAAAAAGCTAGATGTAAAAGGAAAGGTGTTCATTGAACACATTCCGGCTGAGTATGCATGGGTGCCTATCTCTGCACCAGGATACACATTCATCAATTGCTTTTGGGTATCGGGGCGTTTTAAAGGGCAAGGCTATGGTGCACAGCTCTTAGAAGAATGTATGCAAGATTCTAAAGCGAAAGGAAAGCATGGAATCGTTGTTATTTCAAGCAAGAAAAAACGCCCCTATTTATCAGATGGCGGCTACTTAAAGAAAAAAGGGTTTCAAGTATGTGATACAGCACCGCCTTATTTTGAATTACTTGTATACAAACTTGATCCAAATGCTCCTTCACCACATTTCACAGCAAGCGCCAAGGACATGAAGATTCCAAATCAAAACGGCTTGGTTGTCTATTATACAAATCAGTGTCCTTATACTGATTATTACATTCATCAAGAATTGGCCAATATCACTCAGCAATATCACATCCCTTTCAAATGCATTCAGTTGACATCGCGAGAAGATGCGCAGCATGCTCCTTGTGCCTTCACGACATATGGAGCTTTTTATAACGGAGAATTTTTAACACATGAAATTTTAAGTGCAAAAAAATTTGAAAAAGTCATGATGAACATGCAGCAAATATAGAAAGGAGCATTACAAAAATATGTACGAAGAAGTAATCTCTTTATTACATAAGACAAATGTTTCTTATGAAAAATTTGAACATGAACCAGTTCTCGATTATGAGACAGATCGTGTTGTTCGTGAACGCCTTGGCTTGCAGGGTGCTCCAAGTAAAAGCTTATTTTTAAAATCAAAATCTGGATCCTATTACGTTTTCTTCACATTGGAAGGAACTCGTCTCGAGAGAAACGAAATGAAGGAAATCACGGGGCAGCGCTTATCAATTTGTTCACCTGATGAACTAAGAGAACAAACAGGATGTATTCCGGGATGCGTCGCTCCTTTTGGCTATTCACAGAATGTAACAATTATTGTGGATAGTTCCGTCTATGCCTATGACAAAATTTTAATTACACCGGGTGTTCCGGAATTTACAATTGAATTATCCACAGAAGAATTGAAAAAGATTTTATCCACATGTCAAAATACCGTTTTAGAATATAGAAAAACAAATTGAAAAACTGCGGTAAAACTTCCTTTATTGTTTCCTATTTAGTTGTGTTTGAAGTAAAAAAATCCTTCTTAGTTTTCATGCTAAGAAGGATTTTTTACTATTATTTTGCTTGTGCTGTATTTTCTTTTGCAGAACGTACTTGCTCATCTGCATGGTAAGAAGAACGAACAAGCGGGCCAGCTTCACAGTGGCTAAATCCTTTGCTAAGAGCAATTTCTTTTAGCTCTGCAAATTCAGCTGGTGTGTAGTATTTAATAACTGGTAAATGTTTTTTAGATGGTTGTAGGTATTGTCCAAGTGTTAAAATATCCACATTGTTCGCACGTAAGTCGTCCATTGCTTCAATTAAATCTTCTCTTGTTTCACCCAGTCCCACCATAATGCTAGATTTAGTTGGAATATCAGGTTGCATTTCTTTCGCACGACGTAAAAACTCTAAGGAACGATCATATTTTGCTCTAGCGCGAACTCGGTCAGATAATCGACGTACTGTTTCAATGTTATGGTTTAAAATATCCGGTTTTGCATCCATTAACATTTTTAAATTTTCTTCTACCCCGCCCATATCAGATGGCAGTACTTCAATAGACGTGAATGGATTTTTGCGACGAACAGCGCGCACTGTTTCAGCAAAAACAGCAGCTCCGCCATCTTTCAAATCATCACGTGCAACCGCTGTTATAACAACGTGTTTTAAGCCCATGTGTACTACAGAATCTGCTACGCGTTCTGGCTCTTGTAAATCAAGCTCCGTTGGTAAGCCTGTTTTAACCGCACAAAAACGACAAGCACGTGTACAAACCGCACCTAAAATCATAAACGTTGCTGTTTTTCTTACAGCCCAGCATTCGTGAATATTCGGACATTTCGCCTCTTCACAAACGGTATGCAGCTGCTTAGAACGCATCATTTTCTTTAAGCCTGTATAGTTTTCATTTGTATTTAACTTAATTTTCAACCATTCGGGCTTGCGCTTATATTCTGTTTGTTTTGTCATGTTATCAACTCCGCACAATATGAAATAGTTTACCGTGTTCGCTTCTTTCAATGTAACATATCTATTCTAACGTATGAAAGCGATTTGCTCAAATGAAGATTCCAAGAATTTTTACCAATGATTTACTATAATGAAATATCTCGTATATCCCACACTAGAAAGAGTGATGTTGTGAAAGGAGTTTATTTTCATGCCTCGAAAGATTGCCTTATTGCTTTCTATTTGTTTTCTTCTTGGGCAAGGCCTTGCCTATGGTGAAGTGAATCAAAATCAAATATACGAAAAGCGCATGACACTATATAAAGAAACTGAAAAAGATGCTAATATTCCATGGTATTACTTAGCCGCAATTGATCAATATGAACGCAATATACGGAGCGTAAGAAAAGATATTCCGAAAAAGCCCGATGCTATCATATCAATTTACTTTAAACCAGAAATGTGGGCTGGACCTGCCAATGGTTCTACTAACGATACTCTTCCCCACACGATTTCTCTGTTTGGGGGGATTGGTTTAGATGGCGATAAAGATGGAATTGCAAATGCAAATAACGACCGAGACCTTTTGCATACAATGGCAACTATTATAAAAAAGCAAGGGACTTCAGAAGACCGTATTAAAATTATGCTCTGGGAATATTATAGACGTGCAAAAACGGTTGAATTAATTACCGAATATGCTCGAATCTATAAGCACTATGGTCGTATTAACTTAGAAGGGAATGCTTTCCCTCTTCCTGTCCATAGCGACAATAGCTACCGTAGTACATTTGGCGCTGGGCGGAGTTTTGGAGGAAGACGTATTCATGAAGGCACCGATATTTTCGCAAGGCACGGTGTACCAGTAAGATCTACCTGCTACGGCGTTATTGAAACAAAAGGTTGGAATCGCCTTGGTGGTTGGCGCATCGGCATTCGTGATTTATATAACAATTATCATTATTACGCACATTTAGGTGGCTTTTCTAAAGAAATACAGCTAGGACAAATTGTAGAGCCAGGAACCGTTCTTGGCTTCGTTGGTAACACAGGTTATGGACCTCCTGGTACAGCTGGAAAGTTCCCACCACACTTGCACTTTGGATTATATAAAGACAACGGGTATACAGAATGGGCTTTTGATCCGTATATGCATTTAAGTTTGTGGGAGCGGAAAGAACGTGCGAATTTAAAAAATAACCGTAGCTAATTGCTACGGTTGTTTCCTTTTAGGTCCTATAATGTCTTTTCAAACTTACTCATCCGTTATAATACATATTTTGTTAATCCTTTGCTTTATTCGATAAAATTTTCCATATTTTTTAGCATTAGCTTAAAAAAGCAATACAACATAAAAAAGCGAATGATTTAATCATCCGCTTTCTTCCCTTTACTATCTGGCATAACAACTCCGCCGCTTCCATAATAAGATGGTACCTCTCCTTGTACAATTCGCGTTGCAATTGGGATATTTTGTTTTACTGTAATTTCTTTTGTACGAAATGGAATAATTACCTGTAGCGTAACCTGTACCTCCATAACAACTTCAATCGCTGTATTGTTAATTCCATGCGGTTTTACATTTTGCTTAATATCCGTATTCACATGACCAATTGTTGTAAAATCAATCGGAATATTCGGCCCTAAATTACCAAGGAGTGCATTATCCGTTATGCGTCCAAGAGGAACAGACATTGACACTCCGCTCTCTTCTGGAAGACCGAGTGCCTTCATATCCCCCTTCTCCACTTGATGCAAATATTTCTCTATGTATGCAGTAGTCGATGTCAAAATCTCATTTACTTGCTTTGTATTTAAATCGATTGTGGATACTCTTCCATTCTTATCGTTTTGTACTTTCATTAATGAATCCACATCAAACCCTTCCTTAATTCGATCCTTTACCGCTTTCGTCATCACAACCGTTGCCATTTTATGTGTCTGCGTTTCTCCATATTTTATTAATGTAGGTTGAATACTTTTATTCACAATCCAGAATCCTTGTAAAGTTAACAATAAAAAAATGATAAACGAAATGAGTAGTACATGCCGAAAGGGGAGTGGTCCTTTTCGGAAACGCGAAGCTTTTGGACGAAATGTACGCATAAAAAAACCCTCCTTCTTATATCATTTCTATGCAAGAAAGAGGGACGATATATACCTATATCATTTTTAATAAAGCATCTTTTCCAATTGTTCCTGCTGGAATGCCTAGAGCCTCGGCTTCAGTCGTTACCGATTCAAGCGGCGCTTCAAGAAGCTGCTCAATCGTTCTCACACCAACTGCGCGGCCAGCAATAATACCTCGGTCCCCTAACTTCTCGTTTAATAGACCGACATCTAAAGCTCCACACATAATATATCCCTTATCGCTCATAACAGCCAGCAAATTTGTTTTCGGAAGCTTTACGCTAACCGCTATAAACGTATAGTTATCAATGATAATTGGTTCCACATTAACCATAGTTCACACACTCCTCTCTTTCTTATCTTTATGAAAAGAGAAAAATGAGTGTTACAGGTTAACTAGCCTATAGTTTGATGGAAGATGTATAAGTTATCAACATCTCTGTTAACACATCTCGCAATAACTCTGGCATATAATATTGTTTTTCAGAAAGTGTGGATAGTTCTGGGTATAAGTACCCGAATGTAAACATATCAATCGTTCCGACAGTGTATATACGTTCTAACTCTAATGATTCTCCATTAATCAATACATCTTCGAGTAAAATTTTATTTCCAGGAATCGTATCTAATGTAACTTCCAGGCCATCATAAATCATTTTCCCCATAACTTTCCCGCGAAAACCAAGGCCTTTCACCTCAAGTTGTTCCATATTTGGACGACGTGCTTTTAAAATAACATCTCGTAATGTTTTTCCTTTTACTTTTAGTGCACATGGATTAATAGGATGTGGACAAATGCGGTGGATATCTCCGCGCGTTACAATTCCTTCTTCTAATCCTTCTAATAACACACCCGCATTGACCATCCCAATTTCCGCATTACACCATTTGTTTAATGCACTTGCTAACATACGGGAAATTTGTGTCTCCTGGAACCAATCAATCGGCAATGGTTCTTTTAACTCAACAATCGGATCTGCCATAATGAGTTCGCTTTCTTTCTCTAACGCTTCAATCGTCGGCAATGACTCTCCGTAAGCTGACAGACGATTTGTACGAATCGCTCTCCCATCCTTTTCTGTCACTCTTTTTGTCTCTAGATCCACCGTTAGCTGAACATGTCCGACATAATGCCCCCACTTTTCTCCACAGCAAAGCAAAGTCCCATTCACAAGAACACCACGCTCAAACAAATGATGCGTATGTGCCCCTAAAATAACATCAATATCATAATGCTCTGCCATATACTCATCTGCATTCTTTCCAAGATGAGAAAGAACAACAGTAACATCAGCTTTTTCTTTCACTTCTTCTAAAATTACTTCCAAATGTGCAATCGGATCTTCAATATGCCAATCCAGCATTTCATAGAACTCTGGATAAGCTACCGTTAAGCCGATAAAAGCAATCGTAACTCCATCTGCAGTTGTATGCAGCTTGTACGGTTTTGCCCAATTAGGACGCGTTCCATTTCTTTCAAATAAATTAGCTACAAGCACCTCAAAATTCGCTTCATCATATAAATGTTCAAGATGCTCCTTCGCTAATGTAATTCCTTCGTTATTTCCAATCGTTACATAATCATATAACGCTTCGTTTAATAATTTCGTATTGCCCTTTCCATTCGTTGCTTCCGTTATACGATGAAAACGATCCACATGATCGCCAATATCTAATGTGAAAACAGATTCTCCTGCTTTTTGTCTGCGCTTTTTCTCTTCTTGTACAAACCGAGAAATTTGCGGCCAGTTTTCAAAATGACTATGTATATCGTTTGTATGATAAAGGTGAATGATTGTTTCTTTATTTATATCCAGAGAAAAAACCTCCTCTCAATTCCTTACTGCCTTTTACGCTATCTACTTGCAATAATCCTGTAAATACTTTTCGCCTTTTCTTGCTATTTTACATTGTACTCTGATTGGGGAAAAAAGCAAAAAGATACCTTTTAATTAGAAAATTTCCACACTAAAATGGATGTATGGAGGTGATTCCTTTGTTTAACAAATATAGCTTTCTCTCTCTGTGGGTTACATTAGCTGGAGTTGTTTCATTTTCACTCAGTTATGCCCTTGCAGCAAATTTAAGTTTTTTACCAATCATTTTCTTTTTTATTAGCACCGCTTGCATCATCCTCGGCCTCATATTCAGCATGATAGCTATAAACAAGAACGAACCAAGCAAATGGAAGTTTGTCGGTATTTTTGTTCCACTTCTAGCTGTTATTTTCATATTACTCATCCCTGTTCTTATTGGAGCATTTGGATTTAGGGAACCGTAAAAGCGCCCATCGTACGACTTTAACACTTTGGAATTTTCACGGTACAGCTAACAAAACTCTTTATCTTTTTTGAATACTTAGACCGTTTAAACAGAAGCTATCCCATATACTGGGATAGCTTCTGTTTTAGAAAATAAAGAAAAGATAAGTTGTAATAAATGTTGCTGCAATATAAATGCTTTCTTTTACAATTCCCCATACTTTTTTCTCCATGCTCCTTTCGCAAATTGCTTCATATGTTCCACCTCCCGTTATTCCCATTTATCTATTTTTTAGAAATTCCTTAAAAATTTTTAAGAGGATTTCTAAATGTTTTAACTACACATAATAGACGTTTGCATTCACACTTATAACATTCTTGATACGCTGTCTAAAATAAAGTGAAATTTTAATCAGTGGGAATTTTCTTCATCCCCCACTGATTATTAGTTGAACCAATCGAGCTTTTACGGGATAAATTTGAATATACTCACTCCCATGATTAAACCTACTATTCATTTACATGAGTACCCTTTACAAAAAAAAAATCTGGAAAATCATTGCATTTTTGATATAAAATTTATATATTGTATATAGAGTGTATATACAATATAAAGACTAAGAGGGATTTGCATGCAGATAATTATTTCAAACAGTTCTAAGGAGCCGATTTACGAACAAATTACCAATCAAATAAAATCACTAATTTTGAGTGGTGATTTAAAAGAGGGAACGACACTCCCATCAATGCGCCAGCTCGCCAAGGATTTGCAAGTCAGTATTATTACGACAAAGCGCGCGTATGAGGAGCTAGAAAGAACAGGATTTATTTATTCGATTGTAGGTAAGGGCTCTTTTGTTGCTGAACAAAATTTAGATGTAGTACGTGAGAAAAAATTAAAAGTTATTGAAGAACAGTTATTGTCTGTCATTACGAATAGTAAGGAAATTGGGCTACCCTTAACGGAACTGCGAGAATTATTAACTATTTTATATGAGGAGTAAAATGTATGGAGAATATAGTAGAGCTACACAATGTTAGTAAAACATTTCAAGGTTTTTCGATAGAGCAATTAAATTTACAAATCAAAAAAGGATTTGTAACAGGCTTCATTGGCGCAAATGGTGCTGGGAAGTCGACAGCCATTAAAATGATGATGAACTTATTAAAGCCAGATGCAGGTGAGATTAAAATTTTCGGCTTAGACTACGCATCACACGAAAAGGAAATTAAGGAGCGCATCGGTTTTGTTTTTGATAGTAACGTATTTTATGAGGGCTTAACTCTAAAGGATATTAAGCGAATGGTCGCACCCGCTTACAAAAATTGGGACGAGATGATATTTAAGCAGTATGTAGAGCAGTTTGAACTGCCGATGAATAAAGCGATTAAAACTTTTTCAAAAGGTATGCAGATGAAGGCTTCATTAGCACTTTCTCTATCACATCATGCTGAGTTGATTATTATGGATGAGCCAACAGCAGGTTTAGACCCAATTTTTAGACGTGAGTTACTCAATTTACTGCATGAATTAATGCTTGATGGCAATCGCACAATTTTCTTCTCTACACATATTACGACGGATTTAGATCGCATCGCTGATTTTATTGCCTTTTTAAAAAAGGGACAATTAATGTTTAATCAGTCAATTCATGAGGTGGAAGAAAACTATGCATTAGTAAAAGGCAGTACGGACTTATTAGATCGCGATACAGAAAAAGCCTTTATGCATATTCATCGTGCACCGACTGGCTTTGAGGCATTAACAAATAATGTAGCTGAAGTTGAACAAATTTTTGGTAATGAGGTTATGATTGAACGCGCCTCATTAGAAGATATTATGTATTACTCGAAAGGAGTAGGGCACCATGCTTAATTTAATCAAGCGCGATTTAATTTTACAGAAGAAACAATTACTAGTTTATTTAGGCTTCATTATCTTTTTTATTGTGATGAACAAGCACCCTATTTTAATATTTACGATTGCAAGTATTTTGATTCCATTTAATACGCATGCCTATGATGCAAAGGCAGAAACAAATATTTTATTAAATTCTTTGCCATATACACGTAAGGAAATTGTCGCTTCACGTTATATTGGAGCAATTGTTTACATGTTGTTGGCAATTGCTGTAACAAGCGCAATGCTTATCATCTTCCAAAAGTCATTTACTGTAGAGCATATTGTAATGGGCAATGCATTATTTTTGCTATTTGCAGCCATTACATTTCCACTATTTTATCAATTTAAACAAGATCATATGCTTTTGATTATTATGGCTTTATTTTTAGTATTAACTGCTTTTGGTCCAGGTGCTGTACAATTTCTTGCAACAGAGTTTAGTACCGTTACTGATACTATTTTCAGCTTATCTATACCTACTTTGTATGCCATAGCTACGATGATTATCGTATGTGCTTATATCATTTCATGTGGGGTATCATTAATCATTTATCAACGTAAAGCATTTTAATTCAGAATTTTCCGTATTGTACAATAAAATAAAAATTGAATATGTTACCTTTTTGAAGGAGCAAAATCCGGTGAGATTTCATCGGATTTTATTTATGTACGAAAATTAATTTCAAAATATTTTTTGTATAACATATCTAATATCATCGTAAGTGATTTGTTAAATTTAAAATTAAACTAATTTTATTTTCAGTATAGATGGGATACAAATATTGATGTGACGGGATTTTTAAAATATTATCCTTTACATTGTACTCTCATTGAATGAAAAGATAACTAAGGCGTATACATCACCTTAGTTATCTGTCGTTACATCATAATCATATAGTACCTCTATTAACTAATGACTAATATTAGCACTTGGGTATAATGTCGTTCCTCCAATTGAAACTTTCATTTCATTTGTTAATGGAACATTTTGTTCATTAATAATTGTTCTCCACCATTCCCATGCAAGACCTGTACATTCTCTTGCTACAACTTTTACATTTTTTGAATTCGGCGGAAGTGGTATAACTGTATTGAAATGAGCAGTTCTGTCTCTGTTGTTTCCTTCCCAAGTTTTATGGGTTAGTACTTCTTTTCCATTTTGATCATATGAGACTTCATCCCAAGATACATCAAATTGAGCAACATATCCACCAGTATGATCAAGCGTCATTTTAGCACTAGAATATTCTGTAGTTGTAGTCTCAATATAATCTGTATTGTTATGAACAGCAGCAGTTG
>NZ_KB895712.1:0-69012 GCF_000374965.1 Bacillus sp. 95MFCvi2.1
AGGTATCTGAATTAAATTTTGAAGAAGCTTTAGATATTGAATGTAGTATAAAAGAGTTAGGAGGCGAAGTTAGAAAAAAAGCTTTTCAAGATGAATTCCAACATCCAGCATTCACTCACTATCTACTTAGATACAATGGAGTAGCATGTTCCATCGCTTGTATTTTTGAACATGAAAAACAGGCCCGAATGGAAAGTGTAGCTACAATTGAAAAGTTTAGAGGTAAAGGGTTAATAGGTGAACTTATTCACTTTATTCAAAGTGAAGTAATGAATAGAGGACTAGATAATCTTTGGGTGATCCCAATTAACGAAACAGTAGAAAAAGTGTATGAAAAGTATGGATTTGAAACAGTAGAAAAAATTAAAACGGGACATGCGTTTTTAGAAGGAAAAAGCATTAAAGAAATTCACGAGGGGTAGAAAAAATCAACCTATTTTGCTGAAGATAATTATTTAGTTAACAAGTGTATTGAAAGTAAATTAATATACTAAAGTTTACTTTCAAAACTAAAAAAGAGTCCTATTAATTTTAAGTAGTTCAGATAACATGGAGAAACCGTATAAATGGCAGGTTAAATCGAGTATAAAATCACAAAGGTTTTATACTCGATTTTTTTGTTGATATGTAAAGGTTTATCCGATTTCCTTAACGTACAGAAAATTGTCTTGTTGATTAGTTACTCGTTAAAAATGCTTGTAAAGCTTCTAGAGGTTATCATATCAAAAAAAGAAAATTTCACGTTAAACAAAAACATTGTTTACCAAAAAACAATGTTTTTGTTTAATTTCTTAATGAATTCATTCACCTGGGACTTTCTTTTTTATTTTTATGTTGTGTAACGACGGCGAGTTTATGTTTCTTTATCTCAGCAAGCTCATCAGAGGTATAACTAAAAATTCCAGATGCTTTTACTGGATTCGAAGTTATCGTTGCGAGTTTTCGCTTCTCTCCCGGTAGTGCATGAAAAAGTTTATTTA
Source organism: Bacillus sp. 95MFCvi2.1 (assembly GCF_000374965.1). Lineage (NCBI taxonomy): Bacteria > Bacillati > Bacillota > Bacilli > Caryophanales > Bacillaceae > Bacillus > Bacillus sp. 95MFCvi2.1. The sequence continues at coordinate 981 of NZ_KB895712.1, forward strand.
GGTCAAAAGAAGTACTACCTGGTTTTATATTTGGAAATTCCTGTTTAATATATTTTAGAGCTAAAGGACCATTCATTTGACCATTATTGTCACTTTTTAAGTAATATGTTTGCCAATTCGTCAGCGCAATACCAGTATTCCCTGCATCTAATTGTTTTTGTGTAATATAATACGTATCATGTTCATATAGATCTGAGGCATCGGGATTTAAGTCCACTATTATACCAGCTTGCTTAATTAGAAGTTGTTGACCATGTTTTATCGTTTTATATTCAACTTTTCCATCTTCATAGAAAACTTTAATTTTTTTAGAAAAGTTTTGGTTCTTATAATAATCATACACACTAATACCAAATTCTCCTTTGTTAAAAGTAGGAGCTTTGTAAGCACGGTTTTCATTGTTAGCTGTATAATCATATTTAGCACTTTGTTCTGATAAAAGAATAACAAAAGGCTCTTTTAGAAACGTATCATAGGTATCTCCAAATGTTGTAAGAATCGTTTCTCTTGTATCAACGTCTGCTTTCACTTTATGTTTTGTAATTGGGTTGAAACTGAATAAGATTCCCATCGCTATTCCTACAGGGGAAATTTTTTTTATACTTCTCTTTATCTTTTCTTTCATGACTTTGTTCCTTACTTTCTAAATATACTGTTACCAACATGTTTAAATTAATATCGGTAAGTTTATCTTAATTTAAACCCCTTTCAAATTTCTTTCGTAATTGTTACAAAAGTCTTTCTTTGACTTTCTCTGTTTTCGTAAGAATTGTTGCTATCTTGACCATACTGATAAAAGGTTGACTTTCAACTAGTACATTGGAGTTAAAGGAGGGTTAACATGAAAGATGAATTAAGTATAAATATCTATTTAGATGAAACTGATACTCCGTTTTCAAGATATTATAGCTCAGATGATGTTCACCTAAGCTCTGACCTTGAAGATTTTCTTTTGTCAAAGCTACGCAGTGGCAAAAGAAAAGAAGTTGAAATATTTTTTTTAGGTCAGAATGATTTTGACGAAAAGTTACTGAAGACTGCCACATGTAACACTTTTTCTAACATCTTGAACGAAGAGGAATATACATATGCTAGAAATGTCAATAAGGCTATTGTTTTGTTTGTGGTTGGTATTATTGTTGGGTTGATATACTTGAAGCTTTCAAGCAATCATGCCTATATTGCAGGAGTTTTAAGCATAGTGTGTTGGGTTTTTGTTTGGTCAGGTACAGAGATTTATTTTTTTGAAAATCAGCAAATTAAACAAAAAATTAGAAAATGCAAGAACATTATAAATTCTAATATACACAAAAAATAGAATGCTAGTAAATATTTACATTCGCGAAGCTGATTTTCGGATTCTATCTTGTACTTGGAAGTCGTGATGAAGATTAATATCGCCATACGAAGAAAGCGTTCATAAATACCTAAGACCTGGATTTAATCCGAGGTCTTATTTTTATCGCAAAAAAACAACAATCTATACAAAAAGAGCCGTGACTTTAAAGAAGTTTAACCAATATGAATGAAAAACAAGCGAATTTCAGTCTCTAATTTATGTTAACAATAATGTGTCTACTTCTTCTATGTTTAACCGGTGAATTTAAAAAAGGTTTCTAACGGTATGCTATGAAACGATACCAGTTTGATTTTAGTTAAGAAGCAAATATGGAGAGTTAGGAGAAATTGGTGTGAGAGATCGCTCAGATGGAAAACAGGGAAGTGAATTTTGGTTTACTCTTCCCATCACATCAGAAAAAAATAAGACCGCTGAAAGACTTTTGTAATATTTATATTATAGAAATGAAAGACTTTCTTGTTACTATACCACTAAACAGTATACTACAGGAGGACTTTTACTTTATGAAAAGAAAATATGTATTGCTTATAGGAGGTTCCATAATTGTTGGGGGAATTTTATGGTCATTGTTCCGCCCCGAGAAATTATTTATTGATAAGCAAGTGAATGAAGCATTGCCACAAACAGAAATACAATCAAACAAAACAAAACAACAAGAAGAACGAGTAATAAGTACAGGTCAGTTTCAAAACGGTGTTCATGAAACAACTGGAACGGCAACGATCCATCAATTAGGGGATGGAAAACGTGTTTTACGACTTTCAAATTTTTCAACTTCTAATGGGCCAGATGTTCGAGTTGTATTAGTTCCTACGAATCGTTTGAAAAATAACGAAGATGTTAAAAACCATCAGTATATTGAATTAGGAAAGTTAAAGGGAAACAAAGGAGACCAAAACTATGAAATTCCTGAAGGGATAGATGTAAGCACATACGGTTCGGTTTCTATATGGTGTAAGAGATTTAATGAAAACTTTGGTGCGGCTTATTTTGAAAAGTAAGAAAGAACATAAAAATGAGGCTTGTGTACATGTCCCATGCCTATTAACTTAAGAACGAAAACAAAATAAACTTTCGTTCAAATGAACTAAAAAAACTCTTGAAATACTTTTTCCCTTAAAAATGAGCATGCCAAATAAACATAGATAGGCATCATTTTTAAAAATGATGCAGCTTTCTTTTGTCTTCTCAATCCATCATACTCATAGACAACACCCATAATATCAAAGACTGTTTTCTTCTCATATCGATGAGATTTCCGACCATTTTCTGTACTAGGTGGAATAGGCGGATTAGAATCTTTGTTATTTCTTGGGTGTTTTTCTGTATAGCTTGATGGGCATGAGGCCAAGTTGAAAAATACAGAATATCTTATAAAATTCGGAATTTTATAAGATATTAACGAAAGAGTTTTGTAACATTTTCGCAAGAAAGATGAAAGGTATTTAAACTAAGATGAACTTATAAATATTGATTTTATATTTTTAAATCAACATACGACAGTCTTTATATGTTTATTTTTTACAGTGTTACATGTAAGCAATCTAGGCTAAATTTTACTAAGAGAGGACAACAAAAATGAAGAAAAAATTTAAAACAATTGGAATTGGAAAGAAAGTCATTCCTACCGCAGCGGCATTAGGTATTCTTTTTTCAGTAGCTCCTATTGCAGAAAACAAGGCTAGCGCAGGGATAGGTACCGTACTCGATGTGACGATTACTTCATTAGGTATAGTGAAAGACATTTATGAAGGACTTGGAATATCTCCAAATGATCCAGGACCAGGCACTCACATTGATGTATATGCAGAAAATATAACTTACAGGGCTCCTAATTTTACATCTGGGGAATTTAATATTTCCATGCATCATACAGAAGATGATTCAAATTTTACTAAATCAGTTAAAGTACTCTATCCAAATGGAAAAATTGAAATTCATAAATTAAGATCTGGGCAGCAGCTTAAAATTACTGAAGCGGGTACAATTATAGATCTAAACCCTAATGCAAAATCTGTCTCAGAACACGATCTTCTTTACATTACACAAGCACAATTAGACGAAGGAAAGACCGGAGTTGTGATGAATCAAGGTCAAACAGCATTCGTAGAAAAAACATCTGGTAAAAACCCAAGACTTGTTATTCCATTTCATAAGAAAAGATACCCATCATATACTTCTGAATGGTCATTTGCTAGAGGTACAGATGCCCTATTTGCTGAGTTATCAGATGAGGAAAAGCGAATATCAACATTGACTTCAAAGCCAGTATCCAAAGATGTTCTTGAGAATTATGTTAAGAATGACCCTAAAGCTCGTGCGGATTTTAATAACCGGTCAACTAATATATTGGCGGAATCTACAAAAATCCTAGAGACACCTATTACACTACCATTTAGTATACTAAATGACGGTAAACCTTATCAAATTATCCCCTATAAAAAAGGGACGAATAAAGTATTGGTAAAAACAGGTTCAAAATATCTTTCAGGGAAAGAAGGAAATGCACTTCAATATTCTGATTCGATTGGTGATGATGAAGTGTTTGAACTTGTTCAGACCGGTAATTCTCATGATAATAAATTCCAATTCTATTTAAAAAACAAGAATGGAGTAAGTTTGGCTGGTAATTCTTATGTTCAACAATTTGGTACTGATTGGAGTTTCAAATCCGAAATTCGTTTCACTGCAAAAACTAACAATGAAATTCATAACTGGTTAAGAGAATGGTACCCTGGGAAAGAAAATGAGAAACAGAATTATGACGGAATAGAGTTCAGAAGTAATGATAAAGGTGATAGTTCTATATGGACTGCATATGATTCTACTGGAAAATTGATTAAAAATAGTTGGATAAACCAAGGTACGCAAAATCCCGGTTGGTATTATGCAGATGCTTCAGGAGTTCTCTTGAAGGGTTGGCAGAAAATTGGGGGGAATACGTATTATTTTAATCCGGAGTCTAACATGATGGCTTCAGGAATAAATTCACAAATTGAGGGTAAGTACTATCACTTTAATGATTCTGGTGCTTTGCAACGATCAGCATGGAGAGATAATTACTATTCTGATGCTTCTGGAGCGTTGGTTAAAGAAGGTTTGCGGGAAATCGATGGTAAAATTTATGATTTCCAAAATTACCAACCTACTAAAAATAAACTACGTTTAGAAGATCAAAAAGTCATTCTTCATTTTTCTGACAAGGGCGTGCTTGAGAGAGCTTCTGATCTGAATGGAAACGCACTAACTACTCCTACAACTGTTATTTTTAACGAGAAACAACTAGCCTTTGAGAAAAACGGTGCTATTAGAAAATTAGGAGTGACTGAAAAGAGAGCTTTTCCTCAACCGGATGGAAGTGAGAAGGATGCAATCCACTATTATAGCTTAGAAGAAGGAGCTACTTATTCTGGTTGGAAAACGATTGATGGAAAGAAATATCATTTCAAAGACGGCGTACACTATACTTTCGATGGACATGAAACCATTGACGGAAAAAGATATTATTTTAATCATGACGGAGAAGCTAAGCTAACAGGGTTCGATAAAGTTGATGGTAAGATATACCATTATGACGATAAAGGTGTAATGCAAACGGGCTGGCAAGAAATCGATGGTAAATGGTATTACTTCGATGAATCTGGAGCAGCTAAGATAGGATGGTTCCAAGTTGGTGGTGGGTATCATTTCCCTTATTACGGATACTTTACGTATTATGCTAAACAGGATGGTTCAATTTATACAGATACCAAGGTTGAAATTAACGGAAAAACCTATACATTTGACAGTCATGGACACAAAGGTTATTAATCATCCAAAAAAATATAAATATGACTCGCTAAATGAGACCCACACAGCCTCCAGATGCTTTCAGCATCTGGAGGATTTTTATTAACTTGATGGTGATGTGGTGCACCCATAAAGAAAAAGGACCTGCTCATATATTGTTTAAAAACATAAAGTAATGTGTATCCGTTAAAACACATGTGTATGGTCCCTCTTACTCAAGGAGGAAATGTTATGGGCTTTGGAGGTAGTTGTGGTGGTTTTGGTGGCGGATTCGCTTTACTAATTGTCCTGTTCATTCTGCTAATTATCATTGGTTGCAGTTGTTGGGGCGGCGGATTCGGTTGCTAGTAAAGAAAAGGCACTCATTGGAGTGTCTTTTCTTTATGAAAAAATCCCCACACATTGTGCAGAGATAAAGAGTGAATGTACTCATATATTACAACAATATTCCTCCACTAACAAAACAGTAAAATCTCATTATGGGGCACGGCAAGAATTCCTTCTTTTTTGAGCCAATCACTAGAGGACAGTTATATAATTATGTTTTTATATTTAATGGAAATGAAGTTATTTGAGGTCTATTAGGGGTCCTGACGTCAAAACGCGGACATCGTATATTATCAAGACCTAAATTGTAAAAGGTCATAAAAAATTAAGGGTATTACATATAAGTCATTTATAATATGTAATACCCTTTTACTTCTTTTATTTTGATTGAGAGATTAAATTATTACTTTATAAGAATTAATTATAAATATAGATAATTAAGTTGTAATTTACTCTGTTGAAGTGATGCACCTAAAATGAAGGTAACTATTATATAAGGGGTAATTTTATGAGTAATAAATTGAAATATTTATTAGGGATTAGCATTACCGGATTCGGGGATGGAATTCAACAAATTGCTTTGCTATGGTATATTTTTCATTTAACAGGACAATCAACTTCTATCGGATTAATGATTGCTATTTATTATATACCAAGTGTCATTTTAACACCTTTTGTGTCTGTTTATGTAGATCATCATGACTCTAAAAATATTGTTGTTCTAACAGATAGTATTCGATTTGTACTTGTTTTAATCATGGCGATTCTCGTTTTCATAAGATTTGAATCAGTATTTGTTTTTTACATTATGCAATTCTTATTAGCAGTTTGCTACACCGTTTACAAACCTGCATCTTCTGCATTTATTAAGGAAGCATTCTGTAATCATGATATACCATTTGTCATATCAAAAGCATCTTCATTAAATGAAGCAGCATTAATAGTGGGAACTGGTATTTCTGGGTTATTTCTAGTTAAATTTTCTTTAGCTACTAGTTTCTTTATTAATTCTGTAACATTTTTAGTTGCGGCTATTTTCTTTTCTTCCATAAAAAGAATGAACCCTAAAAAAATAAAGAATACAAGAATATTCTACCTTGCAGAATTAATATCGGGATGGCATTTTATTAATCAAACAGAAGGAATGAAATACTTACTGTTTTTATCTATTTTGAATAGCATTAGTATACAAATGACAACAACTTTATTATTACCTCTTGCAGAACAGTTTGAAGGAGGGATTATAGCAGGTTTTATTGCTATCTATTTTTTAAAAAAGTTTAAACATAAAGTTATTTTTATTACGATGGTGGGTATGGCAACCTCTTCTTTTTTATTATATTTGAATGACTATAAAACAACGGCCGTTATTTGTATATTTATAATGGGATTATTTACCATGTCGCACTTGATTATTGTGCAAACGTTAATACAGTTGAATACTACAACAGAATATATTGGCAGGGTAATAGGCTTAAGAACGATTCTAGCATCATTTGTTAAGATATCATCTGCTCTATTGACTGGTATTTTAATAACTCGTATGGGAGTGAATCATATTTTGCTTTTATTTTCTATCTTAATATTGGCTAGCTTTATTACGATTGGAAATATGAAAAAACAAATGTATTAAAATGAAGGGAAATACATCTGGAAGATTAATCAGAGATGCTGTTACAGGTTGTAAATAACTTACGAATCGGGGGATAAAATGATTAATATACGTTCGAAAACAGAAGAACTAAGAGCAAAATTAAAAACTATATTGAGTCGAGAATATAAAGAATTGGCTGTTAAGGAGTTAAAAGTAGTAGGAAATGGAGTACAAAATATTGTGTTTCGAGGAGATTCGAAAAAAGGACCTTTAGCATTTCGAGTACCGTGGGAACGTGAAGTGAAAAATATAAATGAAGAGTTGTTTAGTAGTCGACTTTCGTTACAAAAGGAAGCGGAACTTTCTAAGTTTTGTAATTCTAAAGACATTCCAGTACCAGAGATTCACGGATTGCATCTTTCTACGGAACTTGATTTTTTAATTTCAGATTACCTGGCTACTGATCATATTCCAATTTCTGCGTACAAAATAGGAGAAGTAGTTAACAAGCTTCACAGTATGCCAATTGAAGATTTAAATTACCAACATAGGACTAGAAAACCATCTAGCAAGTATATAGCTGAACGTCTCGTGAAAAGAGTAGAAGGATTTAATAAAATTACGCATTGCGATATTAAATTTCCTGATATATCAATAATCGAACAGATTCTTAAACAAGCGGATCATGTAAGGAAGTTATTACATATGGACATTCGACCAGCAAATCTAATTGGATATAATGGAGAAGTTAAGGCGTTGGTTGATTGGGATAATGCTCTAATTGGTCACCCGCTGCTAGAACTTATGAGGATAGCTGAAACTAATGAGATCGATTGGTATGAATTTAAAGATGGATATCAGAATAAAGATATATTTGAATATATTCCTCCTATTGTCAGCTTATTGTATCAGCTTGATACAGCGGTAATGCTTGCAAACCTGTTTATAGCGCAACTGAAAATAGAGGATAAAGGCATATTCTATAAAGAGCGTGTTAAAACACTTCATAATGAAATACATAGATGTTTATAAGAATAAATAAAAGATGCTTTCACATAGGGGGGCCCGCCACATCGCCATCAAGCTAAATGCACGAGTTATCCCAAAACAATAAAAACGAGCAAAATGCACAAAATTTTCGTTCTGGGGGTATTATGAGATCTTAAGTTGATGGGCATGGGGTATCTCATTTTCGTTAACTTGATGGCGATGTTTCCGTACCCCAAATAGGGTGATAATTATTACAGGCACCCGGAATTTCAGCGCTGTGTAAAGGAAATGGGTATGAGACAGTCTATGTCACGTAGAGGAAACTGTCTAGATAATGCCTCAATGGAATTCTTTTTTGGTCATATGAAAGATGGATTAGACTATAAGTGTTGTCAAACGTTCCGCTCTCTTCAACTAGTAATCGAGAATTATATACAAGATTATAATTATGATCGTTATCAATGGACTCTCAAAAAAATGGCTCCGGTACAATACTGGAACCATCTTTTAAGTGCTTAATTTTTTAAAGGTCTTTTTATTAAACTGTCCATTTTATAGGGTACAGTTCATATATTGGTTCTCCTCTTTTTTATGAAATCTTATCTTCTATAAATAGGCAATGTATGTTTCCCTTGAATTAAGTTCCACTCATCCGAACTTTTTAGAAGTTTAATATTTAACAATGCTTTGCCATCTACGATTTCAATATCAATTTGACCTTGTTTACCAAATTGATCAAAAATTAAAGTTGCTTTATTATTTTTGAATGTTACAGTACCGTCTATATATGCTATATCTTCAGCGTTATCGGAATAAGAAGATACACCGACAACTGCTTCGTTTTCAGAAATAGGACTAATCTTCATCATTGTGAAAGCTGGGCCGATATACGGTGGTTTCGTCGGTAGTTCTTGTTCTGACCATGTTCCTTGAACGTTGTATAGAATAGAAGTTGGTTTTGCATCAGGATTCCATGCACCGTCTTTATCGAGATAGTACCATTGTAATTGATCGTCGACAAACCATCCAGTTTTCATTGCACCGCTTTTATCAAGGAAGTACCATTTGTTTTGGTCGAGTACCCAACCCGTTTGCATAATACCCTTTGCATTTAAAAAGTACCATTTGTTTTGATCAAGAACCCATCCAGTGTGCATAGCGCCATCTTTATTTAAGTAGTACCAATCATATGGTGAGTTTTGATGCCATCCAGTTTTCATGACACCATCTTTTCCAAGAAAATACCATTTCTCACTGTCGGAAACCCATCCATACTGCATAGCACCGTTTTTATTGAAGAAGTACCACTTTTCATCTTGTTTTAGCCATCCAGTGTGCATAGCGCCATCTTTATTTAAAAAATACCAATTGTTATTTGTGTTTACCCATCCTGTTGCCATTTTTCCATTTATGTAGTAATACCATGCGTGTTGTTTTTGTACCCAACCCGTTATTGGAGTAGACTGTTTATTTGTTTCTGCATAAACATGAGGTTGTATTCCGCTAAACAATATACCTGCAACAAATAACATACTAAAGATTTGTTTTTTCATGATAATCTGCTCCTTTTTTAGAAAAATGCCTTTCCCTACTACTAATATATCTAACTAATAAAACGAATTCAATACTTTTATTACAAATATGTTACAAATATGTTAAAAAATATCGAAAGTATTTCTTTCTGTAAGGGTTTTATTCCTTATTATCTGTTAATAAGGAATAAAATCACCATTATCATTAGTATGCAAAGGAGTTTTAAAATCCTTCTTGCTAGCTGTTTCTTTTCCATTCTATTATAGAAGAAAGAAATTCGTAAAAATTAGCAATGTGGTTTTGATTCTCTAGCATTTTTCATAGGAGGCTAGAAAAATTTTCTGTTAGATATTTTAAAAATGTAAGTGTATATTCTGTAAAGAAAAAGAGGAGAAATGTAATGAAGCGAATGATTGCATCAATATGTGTAGCAGGAAGCTTATTAATAGCACCTATACAAAGTTTTGCAGAAGTAAAGACAGGTGGAAATCAGCAAATTGTCGTAAAAGACGGCTGGGTGTTTGAACAAAACAATTGGTATTACTATGTGAATAATGTGCCGGCAAGCGGATGGAAAAAGATTCAGGGAACGTGGTATTACTTTGAGAGTAACGGCGTAATGAAAACAGGTTGGTATTTTGACGGAACGAATTGGTTTTATATGAATAGCAATGGTGGAATGGAGACAGGATGGAAAAAGATTCAAGGAACGTGGTATTACTTTGAGAGTAATGGCGTAATGAAAACAGATTGGTATTTTGATGGAATGAATTGGTTTTATATGAATAGCAATGGTGGAATGGAGACAGGATGGAAAAAGATTCAAGGAACGTGGTATTACTTTGAGAGTAATGGCGTAATGAAAACAGATTGGTATTTTGATGGAACGAATTGGTTTTATATGAATAGCAATGGTGGAATGGAGATTGGTTGGAATAAAATAGGTGGGGCATGGTATTACTTTGAGAATAGCGGTGTATGGGTTGCAAGCAATGATGCTGACTATTTATATACAATAGGAGAAAATCAACAGCTTATTCTTGTGACGGCAAATGATTATGGAACTAGTAAGGCAGAAATTCAAACATTCGAGAAGCGAAATAATAAATGGTATCCAGTGTATGCTGCTATGCAAGGATATATTGGACGTGATGGATTTGCTTATACAATGGCAGAAGGAGGAAAAAATTCTCCGCGCGGTAAATATACAATTGGAACAGCTTTTGGTCGCTACGGTAATCCAGGAACAAAATTACCATATCGACAAATTACATCAAATGATGTTTGGGTGGATGATTCTAATTCACCTTTATATAACACGTGGCAGCAAAAACCAGCAAATGACCGTTGGAGCAGTGCCGAAAATATGAATATTCCTCAATATGATTATGGGTTTGTGATTAACTATAATACAGAACGAATAGCTGGAGCTGGCTCGGCGATTTTCTTCCATATTTCAGATATGTATACATACGGTTGCACAGCAACATCTCGGGAAAATGCTCTTTCTGTTTTAAGATGGTTAAATCCTGCTAAAAGTCCTGTGATTGTACAAACACCGGAGAGTGAACTGAAATATTATTAAACGAAAGAAAGTGTCCGTCAGTGGGGGACTTACTGCCCACGAATAGCGGGATTAAAGAGTGATATAAAAAAAGAAGGTGGCACGATGACATGATCCCCCTTATTGTAGACAGTAAAAAGAAAGCACATTAATCTGTTTACTATGGAGGGGATTTTTCTATGGGCAAAATTAGTGTTTATTTAGGGAAAAGAATTTTTATTAAAATAAAGTTTTAGACCAGAAAGTTAATTTGAAATTTTGATAATGAAATGTTATGTAGGCTTCATGTATATACGGGATCTAATAGTTTTATGTATCTTAAGTTGGTGTTATATTCAAGCAAAAAACGAGTAAGGAGACAGAACTATGGATAAGCAAGTTGTTATTGAGGAGCATACACCAGAATGGGCACTACAATTTAAAGAAGAACAAAGGATTCTAAACAATATAAAGGTGTTTTCACATATGGAAAACACCTTTTCAAGCTAATTGAAACTACCAGCTAGCCACCTCAACATCCGCTTTTAACCATTTTTCCCAAAGTGGATCTTCTATTTTAAGTAAGGTTAATGAAGTGCCTTGCATGTCTAAGGAGGTTAGATGGGTTCCGACTTTGACAAATCGAATATCTAATCCTTCAAGCTCACATAAACGGCGAATGTCATTTGCGAAGATATACTGTTCCATTAATGGGGTAGCGCCTAATCCATTAATCAAGATGGCAAACTTGTCTCCTTTTTTCCAGCGGTAAATACTTTTGAGCTTATTCATAAGCTCAATCGCCAATTTTTCAGAAGAAGATAACATTTCTTTCCGGTATCCTTTTTCTCCGTGGATGCCGACTCCGTAAAAGACTTCATTGTCTTGTAAGGTAAAAGAAGTCTTTCCTTGGATAGGGTCGGTTGCTGGAGAGAGCGCAACTCCTAATGTATGCAGATTCCGAATGACAGAATGGCCGATGCCTGTTAATTGTTGTAATGAATGGCCTTCAAGAGCCGCTGCTCCAAGTATTTTATGAACAAAAATCGTACCAGCTACTCCTCGTCTTCTTTTATTAAAGGAAGCATCATCTTCAATGGAAACATCGTCATTCACAATGACATGATCAACAAGTCTTCCTTCTTCTTTTGCCAAAGATTCAGCAGTTAAAAAGCTTTCCACGTCAGCTTGAAAGTTTTTAATGATTAATAGGACGCCCTTGTCTTTGGGCACAGAGCGAACTGCCGCTACTATTTGTTCTGGTGTAGGTGGGGTGAAAATTTCTCCATTGACTGCCGCTGAAAGCATGCCTTTTCCTACATAACCAATATCAGCTGGTTCGTGCCCGCTACCGCCGCCGCTTATAATGGCAACATCTTGCCCAATTTCAGCAAGGTCTTTCTGATAAATGATGTTGTGTTCTTTGTTATAAGATATTCTATCGTTATGTTCAAAATAAAAACCATGCAACATATCTTGAACAATATTTTGAGCATCATTCATAATTTTTTTCATTGTTTTTCCACCTTATGATTTGTGTGCTGATTGCTTTAGTAAAAGGACTAATTGATTGTTTATCATATTTTTGATCATCGAAGACATGATAGACGGATCAATAGCGCAATGATTCTCAATCCAATTTTTTATTGTCCCAACAAATCCGTGACTATAAAAAGAGGCCAGTGTATCTTTTTTTACCTCAGAAATTGCTAATTTACAGCCAATTAATAGTTCATCGATGATTTTGAGATATAAGTTTTTCGTATGTTCAAAGAGATAATAATTAAATGAATTTTGCTCGATTACTTTAAATGCATTTCGGTAGAAGCATTGGTTTTGGTAAAAGTAATCAAATAATAGGTCGAAAATATTTTCCCATTTTTCATAATCAAGAAAGTCTATAATATTCTCTTTTGTTTCTTCTTTATAAATCCAACTTAACAATTCAAATTTATCTTTAAAGTGATAATAAAAAGTTTGCCTGCGCAACTGACAATTTAACATAATGTCACTCACGGATATTTTATGGAAAGGTTCAGTTTCCATTAATTTTTTTAATGAGTTGGCTATGATTTTTTTTGAAATGATAGAAGAGGTCATTATAATCATCCCTACAGCTTTATTCGTTTTTAATAATTAACATCCTACCTATAAATGAAGTGGGTGTCTTTAGACAAATCGTTCATTTTGTCCGTTTACCATAAAACGCTTTCATTTTATTATAGTTAATAAGAATACGCTTTCAAATATATCATAATTCAGAAGAGAATGTACCGTGGCAGGAAAAGCAATAAAATTATGGAAGTGTGGATACGAATAGGTTTGCGAAGAATGTAACAAAGCTTACAGAGGAGGAATAACAAATGAAAAAAATTATAAATCAACCTGAAACGCTCGTTATGGAGATGTGCAATGGGATGGTTATGGCTCATCCGGAACTCGAGTTATTAAAAAAGTATAAGGTCATTAAGAAAAAAGAAATGAACGAAAATAAGGTAACTTTAATTAGCGGTGGCGGTAGTGGACATGAACCGGCACATGCGGGGCTAGTAGGAAAAGGAATGCTGGATGCGGCAGTATGCGGAGATGTGTTTGCTTCTCCATCGCAAATACAGGTGTATCAAGCGATTAAAGCAACAGCTAGCAAAAAAGGTACGCTACTAATTATTAAAAATTACAGTGGCGATATCATGAACTTTAAAAATGGTGCTCACTTAGCTACTGAGGATGGCATTGAAGTAGAATATGTCCGCGTAGATGATGATATTGCAGTAGAAGATAGTCTTTATACAGTAGGACGTCGCGGTGTTGCAGGAGTTGTGTTAGTACATAAAATAGCCGGTGCAGCAGCGGAAGAAGGTATGGATTTGATGCAGGTGAAAGCTGTAGCGGAAAAAGCAGCGGCAAATGTTCGAACAATCGGTCTCGCATTAACTTCCTGCACGGTTCCGGCGAGTGGATCACCTACTTTCAAATTAGGTGAAGATGAGATGGAATATGGCGTTGGTATTCACGGAGAGCCAGGCAGAAAACGCGAAAAAATTATGGCTGCAGATGAATTAGCGTTACGTATGACAAATGACCTTGTGAAGGATTTAGGACTAGATGAAGATGCTGAAATTACTGTTCTAGTAAACGGATTTGGTGGTACACCGCTTCAAGAACTGTATTTGTTTAACAATGCAGCTACGAGAGAGTTAAGTAAAAGAAATATACGAATCAATAGAACGTTTGTCGGTAATTACATGACGAGTATTGATATGGCTGGAATTTCTCTAACAGTGATGAAACTAGACGATGAGCTGAAGACATTGCTATCGAAAGAATGTAATACACCTGCGTTTAAAGTAGATGGACCAATTGAGAGTGTAGAATACGTTGATATTGCGGAGCACGAAGAAGAGAAGCCAGTTTTCTTTGAGACGGAAACAGCTGAAGAACATGCAATCATTAAGAATGAGGTAATCACATTAAATAATATGATTTATCTTATAGATAAAATGAGCGAAGTTATTATTAAGAACGAAGTACCATTCTGCGAACTGGATACGCATGCAGGTGATGGTGATTTCGGAATGAGTGTCGCGAAAGGATTTAAACAATTAAAGCGTGAATGGAGCTCGATTTTAGATCAAGAGCATTTAAATATTGGAACTTTCCTTAATGCGTGTTCTATGGTGATTATGGAACATTGCGGTGGAGCTTCTGGTCCAATTTGGGGCGGAGCTTTCCGAGCTGCAGGTAAGGCTATGGAAGGGAAAATGGAATTAACAGTTGGAGAGTTTGCTGAAATGTTGCAAGCCGCACTTCATGGTATACAGTCTATCGGTGAGCGCTCTTTCGGAAGAGGAGCAGAAGTAGGCGATAAGACGCTTGTAGATGCGCTTGTACCTTGTGTAAATGCTTGGTCAGAAAGCGCTGCAGCTGGTACAGACTTTAAGACTGCTTTTGAAAAAGGGGCAGCGGCTGCCGTTAAAGGAGCAGAATATACAAAAGAAATCGTCGCTCGAATGGGCCGCGCTGGTACGGTTGGTGAAAGAAGCTTAGGTTATCCTGATGCTGGTGCCTATGCGCTAGGGGTTATTTTTACGGAGCTTTCTCGTAGTTTAAGATAATAGTATTTCGGGATACTGGAAAGTCTCAATTGTGTAGGTGAATAGAAGGAAAATAAGAAAGATACCTATTTTGAAACAAGTCATATGGCATACTGTGAAATACCGTTAAATCTATTTCATTAAAACATCCCAATAGGGTTTACTCTATTGGGATGTTTTTGTGAATAAAAGATTTATGCTATTTAGCCTATATTTCCGTTGAAATGTAGACGGGTACGCCTTTTAGTCGTTATTTTCTTATCAGAATTACGCATATTGATTTTATGAACCTAATTAATAAATAAAAGATAGGATGAAAACAATGTACGAAATAAATGTAATGAAAACAAGGAAACATATAAGCATCGTATTGGATACACATTGTTCTATTCTTTTTTTCATTTTAATTTGTTTTATTTTTTCAATTTTGCAGGATCAATTTGAATTTGTCCTTTCCAAGATCCAGTTACTTTTCCGATTTTATTTATATTTACATTTATCGTAAGTGGTTGTTTAAAGGATCCTTTCCCTTCAGGACCTTCAACAAATGTAACAACGCCTTCGGGTTTATCTTTATCACGAATACCTACATGTTTTAATTCTTTTCCATCTGCCATTAATTTGAATGGTAAATCATCTGCACCTTGAATAAATCCTAACTGTGAGAACATACCATCCTTAGTATTATATTCAGGATTTTCTTCTTGTTGTCCATTTGCCTTACCATCACTTTTAAGGTCTAATCCAGTTGTATCAAATTCAAACGGTACTAGACTTCCATCAGCTTTTTCAATTCTATAATGAACTGATATACGTGAATCTGCAACAAATAATTCTTTAAAATGCACAGTAACACCTTGATCAGTTATTTTTTCATCCAGGGGAATAAATTGACCATTCTTCATCATATCTTGTGTGACACCATTTTCATCCTTTATTCCCTCATTTACAACCTTATCATTTGTAACTTCATTAGAAAAATAGGAGGCAACATTCGTAGCTGCAACTTGTACTTGTGGAATCATTGCTGTTGTGAAAAGTCCTGCTGCAGCTACCGCTGTATAAATGAAACGTTTTGATTTTTTACTCATGTTTGTAAACAATCCTTTCTTCTTCTGCGTTTTATTATTGATATAAGAAACATTTTCTTGCTTTGAACGCTTTTCAAATGTCTGCCATGCTTGTTCTACATCAATATTGATTTCTTGTGTTGCATGTACACACTCTTCATCAAGCATTAAATTTTCCCATTGATTTAATTCACTAAGTTCTATTAATACTTTTTGACAATCTTCACATGTATCTAGATGTTGTATAAATTGCTTTCTTGCATCACGAGGAAGTTCTCCATCTATATATGCTTGAATTAACCCCATATCATAACAAGTCATTTGTTATGCCTCCTCCATTTGTTTATAAATCTTGCGAAATTTTGTTTTGGCTCGTATCAACAATGTTCCAATAGAAGCTATGTCAATTTGAAGTACTTCTGCAATTTCTTTATATTGAAATCCAGAAAATTTCATTAATAAAATGGTTCGATCTCGATCACTCATGTTACTTAGTACGGTTTGTACCTTTGTGACTTCTTCTTTTCTTATCCAGTCATCATCTAGCGATGAAGCATGTTGTACTTCATGATATTGTATTGTTTTATCTATTCTCGCTTGATGTCGTTTTTCAGATCGTAAATAGTTATAAGCTACATAAGTAGAAGATCTAATCAGCCACCCAGGTAAGTTTTCAATTGCTTTCCAATCGGTGCGATATAATTGTAAAAACACTTCTTGTGCTAGTTCTTCAGCGATTGTTTGTTTTTTGATAATCCATAGGATCTGTTTTACAACGTAACCATAGTATCGTTTAAACACCTGTTCAAATGTCACATCCGAAATATGCCTCTCTTCATTTTTTATAGTTAACATGTAAGTCAAAACCTCACTCTCATTTGCTGCCTGTATTATAGAGAAACCAGAAAATCCAGTTTTGTGACAAGAATTTTTATTTTTTTATTATGGACTAAAAAAAGCATTCATCTTTCAATCAGATGAATGCAAAAATTGAAGTCAAATGAATCACTTGATCTAAATTAATCTTAGTATAGTCGCTATTTTTTTCAACTATGTTGATGTTACAAAACTGTGCAACAGAACCCGTTAGAAATATGTACATGAATAACTCCATATAAACTCCTTAGCCCTCTAGATAAACTACTGAATAACTCCATACAAACTCCAGATAGTGTATATAGAATAAAAACTATCAAGGAGGTTAGAAAAAATGAATTTTATAAAACGCGCAATTCTCAGTATGAAAAAACGAAAAGGAACATCATTAATTTTGATGGCTGTCTTTCTGATTGTTACCAATTTAGTGTTGGCAGGATTCACAATCCAAAATGCATCAAAAAAAGCTGCTGATGCTGCAAGAAAAAAACTGGGTGCAGATGTTACTTTGGGTCTTGATTTTGATAAATTAGGAAAACAAGCAAGGGGAACTGGAGAAATGCCTAATCCGCCGCATCTCAACACAAAAGAAGCAGATCAATTAGCGAAGTCCAAGTATGTAAAAGACTATAATTATATAACCAATACTTTCGGAATTTCGGATGGGTTTAAATTAGTAGGGGCTTCAGAAGGAGAAGAAGAAGGAAAAGGTAGAGCGGGAGTGGCGACTGTACGAGGAGGATCAGGTTCAGGTTCAGAAATAGATATGAATTCTTCTCTTATAATAGAAGGAGTGCGCAAGACTTTATTACAAGAAAGTTTTAAAAATGGAAAAAGTAAAATCATTGATGGGAAACCAATTACAGAAAAGATGAACGATCAGAATGTAACTTTAATGGAAAAACGATTAGCGGAACAAAACAATTTGAAAGTAGGAGATAAGGTTAAAATTCAATCAGGGGATAAGAAGAAAACTCTTGAAGTTGAAATTATTGGTATTTACGAAACGAATGAGCAACCACTGGGTGAGCATGCCCCTCCTATGATGGATCCAGCTAATAAGCTATATATGCCTCACTCTACTTTAAAAAAATTAGAAGCAGATGAAGGTACTAGTAGTAGCATTCAAGTCGTGTACTTCTTGAACGATCCACAATACATTGATGCATTTAAAAAAGAAGCAAAACAATCTGATATTGATTTTAATTATTTTAAGTTAGATGCACATGATTCATTGTACAAACAAATGATTGGTCCTATCGAAAATATCTCTTCTACTTCTCAAATGATTATCTATATGGTATCTATTGCAGGCGCTATTATCTTAGGATTAATCATTATGTTATCAATTAAAGCACGTCGTAAGGAAATGGGGATTCTATTGTCCATTGGAGAGAAAAAATGGAAACTGATGGCACAGTTCGTAGTAGAAGTAGTATGTATTGCTATTTTAGCATTTGGATTATCCCTAACAACAGGAGCTAAAGTTTCTCAATTCGTAGGAGATAATTTACTTTCGAGTGAAATTGCTACAGCAAGCGAAGAAAAAGACAATTCACAAAATGGTAGTGTAATGATGGTTGGAGCTGGTGGTAATCTACAAAACCAAAGCGAAGATCCAATTGATAAAATTGATGTAAGTGTAACAGGAGAGGATTTAGGAAAAATGGGAGGAATTGGACTGACTATTGCTATATTAGCAACCATTCTTCCGGCATTATCTATTCTACGCTTAAATCCAAAACAAATCCTTTTAAAAGATGAATAAGGAGGCTCGGCATGGAGACAATTTTACAATTTAAAAACTTAAATTATTATTATGAAAGTAACCGAAAAAAAGTAACGATACTAGATAATGTGAATTTTTCTTTTCAAACAGGGCATTTTTACACGATTTTAGGGCCGTCTGGATCTGGCAAAACCACAGCTCTTAGCCTAGGTTGTGGTTTGGATATACCTAAAAATGGTTATGTACTGTATAAGGGTAAGGATATTCGAAAGATTGGTTTAGATCGATACCGGAATCAATATGTATCCGTGATTTTCCAATCCTATAATTTAATTACCTATATGACCGCTCTTCAAAATGTACTAACGGCAATGGAAATTACAGGTGTTCAGGTGAAAAATAAAAAGGAAAGGGCATTAGAATTATTAGAGAAGGTAGGACTTACAGAAGTAGAGGCGAAGCGAAATGTCCTGCAACTAAGTGGTGGACAACAGCAACGTGTAGCAATTGCTCGAGCGCTATCTTGCAATGTTGATATACTTATCGCTGATGAGCCAACAGGAAACCTTGATGAAGAAACCGCAAAAGAGATTATTGATTTGTTTCAGAAGCTTGCCCATCAAGAGAATAAATGTGTAATTGTTGTTACACATTCACAAGAAGTTGCAAAACAATCGGATCGAGCAATTTATTTGAGCAAGAAGCAATTAGTAGTAAAAGATATTAATAATTCTTAAATAACAAACTCCCCTATTAATAGGGGAGTTTATTTGTTAGTTAGATATTGTAATATTAGGGGTCACCATACATGCCCATCAACTTAAGAAGAGAAGCAAAATGAACTTTCGTTCGCGCTTTACAAGCTCGAGTGTTCTTGCAAGTTTTTCTAAAAATACAGTCGTAACATATCGTTGTAATCCTTTGGCAAATAGTTGTAGCTGATCTTGAATCGAGAGACTCATAACAAAACGTCATCCATTCTAACCTATTTAGGTATTTTTGAGTATTAAAATCTCTTAAGTTGACGGGTATTTATAATGGGACCATATAAAAAACTAAACTGGAAGCCAGATTCCCTATTACTATGATCTAGTTTTACGCGTATCTCGACTGTAATCTCCTTATTGTACAAGCAGAGCGGACTAGTATAAAATCGAGTGTATGAAAATATATAATGAACAAATTTTTTAGAGTGCCAGTGGAATAGAAGCGGAATGATATAGGAGTGTAGTAAAATGAATCGAATTTCAATTTTAATAGCTGACGATGAGGCAGAAGTTGCTGATTTAATTGCGATACATTTAGAAAAAGAAGGCTACCATGTTATTAAAGTAGCTGATGGAAAAGAAGCTATTCGTGTTATTCACTCTCAACCAATTGATTTGGTGATTTTAGATATTATGATGCCTAAAATGGACGGTTATGAAGTAACGCGTCAAATTCGTGCACAATATCATATGCCCATCATTTTCTTAAGTGCAAAAACATCAGATTTTGATAAGGTGACAGGACTTGTAATAGGTGCAGATGATTATATGACGAAACCTTTCACTCCGATTGAATTAGTTGCCCGTGTAAATGCGCAATTACGCCGATTTTTAATGTTAAATCAACCGAAAGCAGAGGACGATAAATCAGTTTTAGAAATTGGTGGAGTAGTCATTTATCCTGAACAACGGACAGTTAGTGTATATGAAGAACAAATTGAATTAACTCCAAAAGAATTTGATATTTTATATTTATTAGCAAGTCATCGGAAGAAAGTATACAGTGTGGAAAATATCTTTCAACAAGTATGGGCAGAAGATTATTATGAAGGTAGAAACACAGTAATGGTACATATTCGTACCTTAAGGAAAAAACTTGGAGAAGATAAAAGAAAGAATAAATTGATAAAAACGGTTTGGGGGGTAGGTTATACTTTCAATGGCTAAAATGATAAGAAGCTTTCGTTCAAAAATGATCGCACTATTTGCGTTAAGTATGATACTAGCTGGTAGCGTAACGTATATGATCTACAAAGGGCTGCAGCTCTACTATAAAACGGTGGTTCGTTATGAGGATCCTTTAGCTCAATTCCGTTCAACGATAAGAGAAATTGGAGACATTAATTTCTTTTTAATTATATTTATCCCTTTAGCTATTTTGTTTTTCTTCTTTCTTACTAGACCATATTTGAAGTATTTTAATGAGATCTCTAATGGGATTCATCATCTTGCTAACGGTGATTTTACAAACCGGGTTTATGTTTCATCGAATGACGAGTTCGGGGATATCGCACACGAAATTAACCTAGCGAGTGAAAAGTTAAAAGAAGCGGTAGAAAGAGGAGATTTTGCAGAAAGCAGTAAAGATCAGTTAATTGTTAATCTGGCTCACGATTTAAGAACACCATTAACATCTGTTTTAGGTTATTTAGATTTAATTCTTAAAGATGAGAATTTGACGAGGGAACAAATTAAACATTTTTCTACTATTGCTTTTACGAAATCTCAACGACTCGAGAACTTGATTGATGAGTTATTTGAAATAACAAGAATGAACTATGGCATGCTGAAGCTGGAAAAAAGACCAATTGATATAAGTGAATTACTTATACAGCTAGATGAAGAATTATATCCGTTATTAGAGAAACAGGATTTAGTAGCCAGAATGAATGTGAATCCTCACTTAACTATTAATGGAGATGGAAAATTATTGGCAAGAGTATTTGAAAATCTTTTAACGAATGCAATTCGCTACGGATATGATGGACAATTTGTTGATATGAACGGGTATATTGATAATGGAAAAGTTGTCGTACAAATTATTAATTATGGAGATAGCATTCCAAAGGAAGAGTTACCGTATCTTTTTGATATGTTTTATACAGGAGACAAAGCAAGAACTCAACAGCAAGATAGTACAGGGCTGGGGCTATTTATTGCGAAAAACATTGTGGAACAGCATAATGGGACGATTTCTGCAGAAAGTAATGTAATACGAACAATATTTGAAGTGAGGTTACCGAAAGACGATGGCCCGGAATCTCATTTAATAATTTAATAAAAATTTAAAGTTTACCCCACTTTTTATTTAAATAGTTTTTTCTATCCTATACGTAAGTTAGGTCAAGGAGGAACTAGGAATGAAAAAGTGGATATTTTTTTCTCTTTTTATATTGTGCACAGTATGTGTTGGTATTTATATAGCACCATTATTTCAAAATGGAGTAGATGTTAAAATCGTAGAAAAAGGTGATAAGGTAAACTCTACGAATACTGAAAAGAAAGAGATTACAAAAGAACAAATTTATAAAGGTGATTTATTATTAGTCAATAAAGATTATCCTGTTCAGAAAGATAGCATAAGGTCTGATATTATAAATGTATTTCAAAATACGGAATTAGTAAGAGGGTATGTAGTGCTTGATAGAAATATTCATTTATCAAAGGATATTGTGAAAAAGTTTTTGAAGATTGTAGATGCTGCAGAAAAAGAAGGGATTCATCATTTTTTGATCAGTAGCGGCTATCGAGATTTTAAAGAACAAAGGAAGCTATATGAAAAAATGGGTTCTGATTATGCATTACCAGCAGGGTATAGTGAACATAATTTAGGGCTATCACTTGATGTAGGGTCTACTCAAATGAAAATGGAGAAAGCCCCTGAAGGAAAATGGATTGAAGACAATGTATGGAAATACGGTTTTGTTTTACGCTATCCGAAAAATAAAAGTAATATTACAGGAATTCAATATGAGCCATGGCATATACGTTATGTCGGTTTGCCTCATAGTGCAATCATGCAAAAAAATAAATTTACTTTAGAAGAATACTTAGATTTCTTGAAGGAGAAAAAGGAGATTTCAACTAATGTTGAGGGGAAAGAGTATACGGTTTCTTATTATAAATTATCAAAAAATACGACCATTAATGTCCCGGTAAATCAGCATTATGAAATTTCAGGGAACAATATGGACGGAGTAATTATGACGGTTCATAAATAGTAGCTTACTTTATAAATTAAGCCTACATCATCAACTTAAGAATGGAAACAAACTAAATGGATGCTTTTGTATAAGTGCGAAAAATTTGGAGATTTACTTGTGAAAGTAGACCCAGTATACACATCGCAAGATTGTTCTGGTTGTGGAAATCGTGTGAAAAAATTACTTTCTATTCGAACACATATTTGTGCAAAGTGTGGAACGGTATTAGACAGAGATCATAATGCAGGTCTAAATATTTTGCAAAAAGGGTTAGAACAATTACTTATGAGGACGACCAAAGATTGAAACTGTAGGACAAGGTTGTGTCCAAACAGTATAAACGACGCCTGTGGGGAGTATGTAAGACTGCTAAACAGGAAGCCCCTTCTTCAAACGACTTGTAAGAGTGTTAAGGAGGGGCATTCACTATTGGTGTAAAAGCATCTTGTCCTTGCTTATAGTAACAAAAAGTACTCCAATGTAAATTATCATGCAGTAAAGAATCAGTTTCCATATTATGTTCCAATAACTGTTTTATATAGATGATAGCATTAATTCGTTCAGTATATTTTTCAGAGAATTTTTCTGTTTCGATCTATACCAAAAGACACCCAAGAATTATCAAAGATTCTTCTTCGTCTGTTTAAACTCCTACAGTGAAACGGACGAAAATCGCATCGATACGAGAAGAAAACAGTCTTTGATATTAGGTGTCAATTAAAATTGTACCATGTCTCACAATCAAGCAGCTTAATAAAAGAATGAAACCCGTTTGTTTTTTGATATGCAGAATTTCTAATGATCTACACTGGTTTTTTAGAAAAAGAAAAAAGTTTCTTTTGAAACTGACCTTTTTTAATCTTATCTTGATAGCGATGTGGTGAGACCCCGAAATAAGATTAAGATTCTTTTTTGTTTATTTGATAGATAATGGAATGGTAACAAAAAATTGTACACCCTCTTCTACATTATTTATAGAATACCTTATACCCAGTGCTTCAAAAATTTGTTTGACGATATATAACCCTAAGCCACTCCCTCCAGTATTTCGATTTCTTGACTTTTCGATTCGATAAAATGGTTTGAAGATATCTTGTATATTCTCTTCATTAATTTTGACACCTGTATTGATGACTTGCATTTGGATGTGGTTTTGTTTAGAATCTTTGGTTAACTGTATATAGACTTTTTCGTTATGCGGTGAATACATAACCGCATTATGAATAATGTTTTTACAGGCTTTTTCTAACAGAACACAATCTGTATAAACAAAAAGGTCAGAATCAATTTGTTTTATGATTTGAATGTCTTTTTGAGAAGCAAAAAATCCGATATCTTTTGTGATTGTATCCATTAATTCTGAGAGATTTACTTCTTCTAATTGTAGTTTAAAGGTATGTTGTTCTAGTTTTGACATGCTTAAAATTTCGCGAACCAGTTGTTCCATACTTTCAATAATTTGGTGATTTTTCTTTAAGTATTGGTCACGATCTTGATAGGGACCAATATTATAGATCATCCCTTCTAGGTATCCTTTCATAACAGTGAGAGGAGTTTTTAATTCATGTGATACAATTGCAAAAAATTCTCTGCGTTTTGCTTCTATTTCTCTTTCTTTTTCAATATCGCTCTTTAATTGCTGATTCGCTTTTTGTAAATTGAACATAGCTTGTTGTAAATTAATAGACATATCGTTCAAGCTATTGGATAATTCTCCTAATTCATCCGTGGAACGAACCTCAATTTTTTCGGAGAAATCTAAGTTTGCCATCTTTTGTGCACCCTCATTAATATAAATGAGTGGTTTTGTAATAAACCTCGAATAGAAATAAGCACTTCCTATACCAATCACAAGTACAATGATACTGATATAGGGAAGAAAACGTACTAAGACTTGCGTAGCTTCATCAATAGGTTGAAATGTTGCGAACACCACAAGTGTTAAGGTAATATCTTGGAATTGAATCGGCACAGTAACATCATATGAATTACGAAGGTAATCTGAACTCCCTAATGGTGTTGCTTTGGCAATCACATGTGCTTGGGTACCTCTTTGAATAAAACTAAAAGAAGGAGAATACATAACTACGCCTTCCTTATTTTGAAGGGAAATCATTGCGTTATTTTTTTGTGCGTATTCATCAAAAAGTGGTATAGCATTTTGAAACGTAAGATCTTTAGATTTATCAATTATTTCTTCTATTCCTGTTTGAAGCTGATCTGTTTTGTATTGCTCATAAAATGTAGGGAGAAAGAAGTATAAAGTTAAATAAATCAGGACTGCAAAGGCTAACAAAATGAGGGATGTAGTCATAAAGAGTTTATAGGTAATTCTCTTCGTCTTCATGATTTTCACAATCCTATTCATCGATTTTGTAACCAATGCCCTTTACTGTTTTAATGTAGGAAATATCTAATTTTTTTCGTATGTTTTTAATGTGTGTATCGATCATACGAGTTTCTCCGTGATACTCGTATCCCCAAACCTTTTCTACGATGCTTTCTCTTGTGATTACTTTTTTCTTATTTTGAAGTAGTAGTTGCAGAATTTCGAATTCTTTTGCCGTTAAGGGGATTTCAACCTCATTTACATATACTTTATATGCATCGCAATCAACATGTATTTCTTTAAAAAATAAATGATTCTCCGTACTTTGATCATAGCTTCTCCGCAGCACTGCTTCGACTCGTCTAATCAAAACATGAAAAGAAAAAGGTTTCGTAATATAATCATCGATGCCAAGATCAAATCCCTTCATTTGATCTTGTTCTTCTTCTAACGCGGTTAGCATAATAATGGGTATATTTGACTGACTTCGAATCATTTTGGCAACTTCAAATCCATTAAGGTTTGGCATCATCACATCTAGTAGAATTAAATCAAAGGATTGTTTATTAAATTGTTTCATGCCCTCTAATCCATCTGATGCAACTGTAACAGCATACTGCTGAGTCATTAAAAATTGTTTGATTAATTCCTGAATTTCTTGATCATCCTCTACCACAAGAATATGATAGTTCATCCTTATATCACCTCTTGTAGCCATTATAACCTGCTTATCTGGAGTTTATGTGGAGACGTATTAGAATACATAGAAACAATATAAAAACTTCACAGGAAAACTATATTTATATCATATCAGCTCCAGATTCAAGAGATATGATATAAAAAACTACAAGAAAGAAGGAGGTAATCAAAATGTCACTTGAAACAAACATAATTCTTTCTTTATTAGATGTAAAACTGTGGATGGTCTATCATTCGGATAGTAGTCGCATAAAAGTGAAAAAGAAATTAAAACCAGCACCATACTTACATAAGTACGTAAGTGTAAAGAAACGAAAGCTATATAAGTCTAGTTAACAAAAATGTTACATCTCCTCCATCGTACACACTCTTTATAACATCCTTATTTTCATTCCTGAATAGTAACTTTACGGGTAAAAAGAGAGAATCAAATTGATTCTCTCTTTTTCGTATACTGAGAATTTGCAAATGTTTAGTCCTGGTACAGTTATTGGAGCGGGTGTTATTGGGATTTCATGCCCTATACAAACAAAGGCGAAGTCTTTAAATAGACTCCGCCTTTTCGGTGTATAACGAATTACAGGAATTATTAAGGGTTGCATAACCATTTAACGATGCAACCCTAGATTCTCTATGTTTTGGATAACTTTGCAACAGAACCTTTATAAATCTATTTTGTCGCTTTTCGTCCTACTAATACCCAGTACAGAGATAAACTGAAAAGGGTAACGAGTACGAGAATGAATAGGATGTTACTAAACATGGAAGCATCCACATTGTTTGTCATTCCGAAGAAACTTTTTTTCATTGCGGAATGGTCCATCATCGCTGCTGTGTAGGCAATTCCGATTGACATTGCGACATTTAGTGTTAAGTTATAAAATCCGATTGCTGTTCCTGTTTTTTCTTTATCAATTGTACAAATGCAAGAGTCAAGTAATGGTGCATACATGAATGCAAATGAACTAGAGAATAGAACCATAGAGATTACGAATACAACAACAGAAGTTTTGATAAAGAATCCGCCTAATAGTAAGCTGATTATAATGCTGCACATAGCGAGCGTAATACATTGCTTGCTTCCCATAACCTTTGCAACTTTTCCTGAAAGAGCTCCAACGATAGTCGCTGCGATATATCCTGGAATTAATAATAGTGAAATTGCATCTAGCTGCAAACCGTAAATCTTTTCAAGCAAGAATGGGAATAGGAAAATATATGCTAGCTGTACAGAGTAAATGATAAATGCAACGCCAAGCAATGAGATAAACTGCTTATTTTGGAAGAATGAGATTCCGATAAAAGCTTTTGAATTCTTACTAATATAAGTAAGGAACAAGGCAATTGCAACAATAAACAAGACTAGGTAAAGCCAATTGAAATCTGTAATATATAGTAGTAGAGATGCTGAAATGGCTCCCACTAGGAATAATCCTAATACATCTACATGACTGTTTTTCGCTTCTTCCTTAGGAATGTATTTTAAAATAAAAGGAAGAGTGAAAAGTGTTACTAAAGAAATTAAAAATAGAGTTGTCCAATGGAAATATGTTGAAACATAACCTCCAGTTAATGCACCGATAAGCTGTGAAAGAGCAAAACTACTTGTACTTAATCCTAAAAATTTCTTTTGTTCATCTGCAGGTAAATGCTTTGTGACAAATATTACATATAACGTTTCAGCTGATGCTAAACCAGCAGTTTGGATAATACGTGAAATAACAACTAGTAAAAACGAATGTTGAAAAATATATCCCATGACTGAACCGACACAGATTAAAATAATCCCAGCGCTAAAAAGTTTTCTAAAACTAATAGAATCCGCTAAAGCTGCGTAAACGACTGCTCCAATTCCAATCACAAGACCAGCTAATGTTGCTTGCCAGCTAACTGTTGTCGCTGAAATGTGAAAATCTTTTGCCATATCAACAGAAATAATCTTAAACGAATTGTCAATTACTAAACATAATAGAAATAACAGTAAGGTAACAGGTACTGCTTTCTTAGCGCTATATTTCTGAGTTTTCTTCATGCTCACATCTTCATTAATTGTAGACATAGCTATATTCCTCTTTTCTTGTTATTCAGGGAATTGTCTTCCTGAGTCTTGATTGTCTGGCCTTTAACTACCAATTGATCCTTTTGTAAAGGATGGTTTCGGTAATTTCTACACCTTTTGTTTCATATGCGAGGCTTTCTTGTGCACAGTTGTACCGATTTTTGTTCGTTCCTTCTTATAGTGTTTAAAAAGGAAACGTTTTCATGAACAACCAAAAACATCTTATCTTTTGATTGCGCTTTCATGATGATGCATAATAACTCCTTGAACTATATAATATTGTTTGGTTATTTAAAAACTTGTATGCACTTGAATATTGAAAAGGATATCATGCCTTTCCTTCTTATGATGCTTACAAGGAAGCATTTTCATGAACAACCAAAAACATCTTACCTCTTGATTGCGCTTTCATGATGACTCTTTGGGATATACAATATTGTATAGTTGTCTAAAAACTTGTATGCATCTGAACAATGAAAAGGATATCATACCTTCCCTTTGCTCACAACCCATCTTTCTTTTGGAATTTGTCTTTTTTGTTACAAAAAAATCGCCCCCATTATAATTGTAAGTAACCACACAAACAAGAAATAGGAGACGATTTTTTTATCCCGCATTAACGGGCAGTAATACTCCCACCTCAAAATTCGGTGAAAGCAAAGCAGTTAGATGGGAGATCAACTGCCCGTAAAAGCCCGATTGGCTCAACTAATAATCAGTGGGGGATGAAGAAATCCCCCACTGATTAAAGTTTCACTTTATGAGTAACCATTCAGCTATTTTCATTCATTAATAACATGGGTCGGTTAATTCTACCAATGGACTATAGCAATTTAATCCCAGAAGATTATGTGGTAAGAGTGATCCATGACATGGTGAACAAGCGAAAACGGAAGTAGAACAGGAACAAGATAAGGGAGCAAAAAAGAGAAAAAGAAAGTGTATCAAGAGAAACGAAAAATACATAAGAAACTGAAAGAAGACTATTTATCACGACTACAAAAATATGAGTCACATCAAGAGACTTTCGGTGATCGTAATAGTTTCTCGAAGACAGATCCAGATGCCACGTTTATGAGAATGAAAGAAGACCCCTGAAAAACGGTCAACTGAAAGCTGGATATAATGTGCAAGTAGGAACAGAAAATCAGTGTATTGTAGGATACTCTCTTCACTAAATTCCGACAGATACACGTTGTTTCATACCGCATTTGGAGAAGTTAAAAGAAGCCAATAGCTCTCCACAAATGGAAATTTCTAAGAGATAATAGATTGTTCATTCGGTTATTTAGATGTTTTAATCCTAATTTGACTAAATTCTATTGGTATATAGTATTTATTATAAACCACAGGGTATTTGTCGCTGATATATACACTTTCTAAAATTAAATCAAATTCCTCCCCGTGGAAAATTTGGTATTTTAATGACGGAGTATTGGCGGAATTAGAACGTTTAATTTCAATGGTAGAGGAGTTAGCCAGTTCATATACTTTCTCCTCCAACATTTCCAATACTTGCTTCTCGTTATGTAAGTCAAGGTTCAATTTGGAAACGGCTTCTATTGGCATCATAGTAAAAGCAAAAGCTACTATCTTATCGTGATTTTTATACCAGCGTTCCAACGCAACCACTGCAGTCATTTGTTGATTTAATACTTGCATTGCATAGTCCGTTACTAGGTCAATTCGGAAATTAAGTTCGATATCATCTATTTTTTCCGTATAGCATTTATATAAAGGATTCCCCAGCTTCTCTAAGCCATCGCTACTTTCATTATGATGAAATCTTGTAATGAAATTTCCTTTTCCATGAATATTTTTAACCAATCCATCTTCTTGTAAAAGTGCCAAAGCATGTCTTAATGTCATTCTGCTCACACCAAATATTTTGGCCAATTCGGGTTCTGTTGGAAGTTGGCTGCCTAGAGGAAATGTTCCATCCGTAATTAATTTATACAATTGGTCATACACAATGACGAATAGTGGTTTTTTTTGTTTATTGAGTTCATGAAGTTTATTGTTCATTTTCTTATACCCCTATAGTTTTTCAAATTCGTGACGATAAATTCTATTTCTTCTCGTTTTATAGTAGTTTATTTTCTTTTTCTATTGTAGCTTACTTTTCCGCGTAAATTAATACGCTTTCAAAAATTCATTATAATTTGCACTAGGTGTATTTGTCACTCAAAATGAAGATGAACGATATTGCGGACCACATCTTCATTAATCAAGATTACGAATTTCAGTGGCTTGCGTTACATGAAGAAGAGGATGATGGGAAGGACTTCTGTTATGACCTTCGAAATCAAGCGGTTCAAACCATTTATCGGGATTAAAGAAGGTCATTGTACTTGATGCTGGAGGGAAAGCGAGTGACCTTGGTGTATGAACAAGAGAATTTCCAAGACAGTCTTCTTTAGCCGTAAACATTGGGTGTAAATACTAATTTTAGGATGCCTGATATTTTATCAATTGGACTGGGTGGGGGAACTCGCCTTTTTGGATTAGACGAAAAGTTGACGAAAGTGTAGGCTATGAGATTACCAAAAAAGCACTTCTTTTCGGTGGAGATGTACTCATTTCTTCATATGTTGTGACGCTTTTAGGGCAGGCTTTTGACGATAAAGCAATGTAGATAGAACATGTATCAGTAGAGTTTTGTAATAAAGCTACTGGATATTACCTTGTTTTATTTCAAACAACTTATGCATCCGTTTAACTTTGTTTTTTGATTTGTTCTGATGGTACTGAAGGTACGGGAATGAAATGAATGAGCTATTTCACTGCGAGTGGCAGTTTTATAGAAAGAGCCTTAAAATTATATACTTAGAAGATGGTTTCAATATCGCAACGAATCTATTTTTTTCTAGAGGATCTAATTTGTTTTTGATACATTAATAGTTGGGAAATACAAATAAGGGGTAGAGACGTAGATATGGAATTATTTGATTATTATAAGCGAAAAGGGAAGTTTAAACTTTTTATTGGAACCTGTATTTTTCTATTTGCACTATGGTGTGTATATGGAACTTGGGGAATGGTGAATTGGGGAGAAGTTATTTTTATTGTAATCGTTTCTTCTGTTTTTTTCGGAATTGGATTTTGGCAGTTACGAAAAGGGAATTTGATACAAAAGAATGCGGTGAAAAGTAATGTAACGTTTTGGGATGTCGATACGTTTGTTGTATTAGAATTGCCTAAACAGAATAAACAATTTGGTTTATATCATCCTGATGGGGGATATGTTGCTGGAACAAAGATCATTTCATCTAACATTCTTTTTTCAGTGATACCTTTTTTAAGTAATAAAGATGTTTATGGATTAGAAGCGAGTAGCGGGGAAATTCTTGCATATTTTCATACTGAAGCTGACGGGTATGATTGGGTAATCTATGATTCGAATTATAACCAAATTGGTATGTTTAAAGAGAAGATGATACAAGGATTTGCGGCGATACGTGGTTCTTTAATGACTGATAAAGTAACAAAATTGTCCGATGTAGAAGTAGAGTTTGATTTTATTCAAAGTACTCTTCGTACAACAGATGGACGTACATTAGCAATCGGTAAGCAAGGGTATATGCCTATAGAATGGAGTGAAAGGTTTATGGGACTAAATGTGCCTACTATTACATTAGGTTCCAATGCGTCTAAGAATGAAAAAATTCTAGGGCTAGGGGTGCTCCTATATAGCTTACGTACAATTGAGATTAGAAAAAATAGAGCGAACGTTTAATAGAAAAAAATAAACGAAACGATTAGAACAGAGTCCATAAAGTGATTCTGTTTTTTTATAAATCTTACAAAGATGTCATCTTTCTGTAAGATTATTAGATAGTTCATTTATTTTTTTAATGTAATAATAAAGGTATAAGAAACGCCAATAAATGATAGGAGAGTGTCAGTAATGATTGTAACAACAACTTCTGGAATTCAAGGAAAAGAAATTATTGAGTATGTGGATATTGTAAATGGTGAAGCTATTATGGGTGCAAATATTGTCCGCGATTTATTTGCTTCTGTTCGTGATGTTGTAGGTGGCCGTGCTGGGGCATATGAAAGTAAATTAAAAGAAGCGCGTGACGTTGCGATGGAAGAAATGAAACAACTTGCGAAGCAAAAAGGAGCAAATGCAATTGTTGGCATTGATGTAGACTACGAGGTTGTTCGTGACGGCATGTTAATGGTTGCTGTAAGTGGTACGGCTGTGCGTATATAAAATAAAAAAAGCATCTCATGAAATGATAGGATCATCCCCTCCAGGTAACAGTGTAAAAATACCATGTGCATACATGGGTGATACACTGTTACTTGGAGGGGATTTTTCATAGTTAAAAAGGCTCAACACCTAATACTTATTCAGACGAATTATAACTATCGGCTGTTCAAAGCTATTTATATGGTGAATGCAATTATCAACTCATAGCTAAGCGATAGAATATTAGGAGTTCTACACAAGTTAAAGATTGGCGAAGAAAGTATAAAGAATTTGGTGAAATTAAAGGTATCCGTGGAAAGAATAATGGAACTCAAGGGATTCTTCATCTACTAAAAGGCACAAGTTTCATATTTAAAAAAGACATGTCTGATTACATGGCATACTAAATTTTTCAGTGTACATTGCTCGAGTTATTATAAATGGATTCAAATGAAGTGCTCGTTACAGATGAAGCTTTAGAATTCAATGGTATAATACTAAAAAACGGATATACCCAATAAATCTATCATTATTGTAATTTTAAGGGATTATACTACAAATCAGAGCCTAATGGAAAAGAAAATTCCATTCCAGAAAACAGGTAAGAGTACCGTTCTAAAAGGAGGAAAGCTTCATGCGAAATGCTGTATACGAGTTGGTTGAGACGAATGATAGTCTGCCTTTTGATGTTTCATTGAACAGTGTCAATTATGTACCGAGTCATTGGCATAACAGCGTAGAGATTATTTTTGTGCTGCGCGGTACGGTGGAGGTTAGGCTAAGTCATGAGAAACGGACGCTTTCTGAGGGAGACGTGCTACTTATCAACCAATGTCATGTGCATGAGGTGATTGGCCTTGATCGGAATATTATTGCAACGTTTCTTATTCCTTTCAGTTATTTGAAGGAAAAAATAGCACGTGCAGATGAGATTAGCTTTGATTGTTATTCAGGAGATAAGGAGCGGCGTCATGCTTTAGACCTGGTGCGACGTTTATTGGCTGAGATGGTGCAGCTAATGTATCAGAAAGGTGACGCCTATGAGATCGATATGCAAATTCGAATGTTGGAAGTGCTCTCTATTCTTTTGAAGCAATTTAAGGTTTCAGCATCTGCGGGCATTATGAATGAGAAGTATATGGAGCGGATGCTTCGTATTATTACTTATATAGAAGATCATTATAAGGAGCCGATTACACTGCAGGCAATTGCTGAGCGTGAATTTTTGTCTATTCCGTATTTGTCTAAGTTTTTCAGTGATAACATCGGTCTTAATTTTCAATCTTATTTAACGAGCATTCGTTTGAAATATACGGTGGAGGAACTGCTTCACAATGGGGAAATACCTATTGCTGATATTGCTTTGAAGCACGGATTTCCGAACGCTAAGTCATTCTACACTGCCTTTAAAGCAAGGTATAACGTAACGCCAAGTGAATACCGGAAGCATTTCCGCCCAGATCTTGGTAAGAAGAAGGAACGGGAATCTTCCAATTATTTGACGTTTAATCAATCGAGCGCACTCGGAATTATTAGCCAATATTTACAGAGAAGTCCTTCGCAGCAGGTAGAAGAGATTATAGGGCTCGAAACGAAGGCATATCAGGTTAGCCTATCCGCTCACAGCAGTCCAATAAGGCATACATGGAAAAGTTTGATCGCGATTGGAAAAGCAAAAGAAGGATTGCATGCGGACGTGCAGTGGCAATTGAAACGAGTTCAGGAGCGCTGTCCTTTTCGCTATTTGCGGTTTCATGGCATATTTGACGACTCTATGATGGTATACACTGAGGACGAGACAGGCAAGCCTGTATACAATTTTAGATTGGTCGATGAGCTATTTGATTTTCTCCTTTCAGTTAGAATTAAGCCGTTTATCGAGCTTGGATTTATGCCATCTGCTTTGGCAGCGGACAAGGAGAAAAGCATTTTTTATGTAAAGAGTTATATTAGTCCGCCGAGGTCTGTCGATAAATGGTGTGAGCTTGTTGATCGCTTTTTACGCCATTGTATGAATCGCTACGGCAAGGAAGAGGTAGAGTCCTGGAAATTCGAATTTTGGAACGAACCGGAGTTGAAGGCATTTTGGCCGGGAACGATGGAGGAATATATGGAGTTGTATGCTCGCACCTATGAAGCTGTGAAACGTATATCGCCTCGTCTTCAAATTGGAGCGCCTGGCCGAATCATTACGATTGATGGAAGAAAGTTTTACGATGCGTTTTTTGCATTTTGCCGTAAGCGACAGTGTTTGCCCGATTTCGTTCCGCTTCATTTTTACCCGCATGAAAGGCTGAATAATCTAGAACAATGTGACGTGTTTAACGAATTGGAGTCGTTTCGGAAACTGATTGAAGAATTTGGCGGTGTATCTCCGAATCCAGATTTTCTAAAGGAGCGACTTGCACATGAGAAAAGGTTGCTTGAGAAACATGAGATGCCCGGGGCCGATTTGTATTTGACAGAGTGGAATTCGACTTCGTATCATCGCGAACTAACGAATGATACGCTGTACAAGGCTGCTTATATCGTCAAAAATATTATTGATAATTTGGACAGTATCGAAGGCTTTGGTTACTGGGTGCTAAGCGACAACATTGAAGAAACGGCTGCTTCACCGGATTTGTTTCACGGGGGACTTGGACTGATTGCTCAGCATGGTATCCCTAAGGCTGGTATGATTGCCTATGAATTATTAGCAAAGTTAGGTGATCACCTGATTGAGCGTGGTGATCGTTACATCGTTACTTCTGGCCGGGGCGGCTATCAAGTGCTTACCTTTAATTATTGTCATTTTGATGATTTGTACGCACTTGGTGATATTTCCTTTATTGATGCGGTTAACCGCTATAACGGTTTCAAGGACGTGAAGACTGTAAAGTTAGAGCTAGAGCTTACGGGTTTACCGAGCGGAAAGTATCGGATCGTTACCCGCACGGTCGGCCGAAAATATGGAAGCAGCTATGACCGCTGGGTAGAGATGGGGGCGCCGCAATCACTCTGCCTAGAGGATGTGGAATATTTGAAGGCCGGCGCTCAGCCGCGTATGACGAGTCGGTATGTTGAAGTGGAGAACAGTCACACTTGTATTTCCATTTTGGAGCCGCACGGAGTCGAGTTGATTGAGTTTATTCCTGCATGGTGACGAATTGTGTTAAATTTTAATCCCTTTTGATTCAATGATTCAAGTTGTTTACATAAAAAGATTAAATAAGGCAATAAAAGTCGATAAACCGCTGTCTCTTTGAGGACGAGCGGTTTTTTTATAATTAAATTGTAAACGCTTTCTGAAAAAGTATGACTTATATGTTCGCTATACAGCGATTTTATTTAAAGAAATGGAGGGTTCTTCTATGTCAGCCAAAGAAAATAACGCAGGTCAGCCGTTGATTGCATACGTCTGTAACGAAGGCGGACCTACACTTGGCTATTCCATTTTATCCAAGGTTCGCATCATTGAGCAGAACGGCTCGTTTTTTAAAAACTTAAGTAAGGATGGAGTATTGAAGCCGTATGAGGACTGGAGATTACCAGCTGAAGAACGGGCAAAAGATCTTGCCACGCGGATGTCTATCGAGGAAATTGCAGGATTGATGTTATACAGTGGGCATCAAGCAATTCCAGCCACGAGTGATAGTTGGTTTGCCGGGACTTACGACGGAAAGTCTTATGAAGAGAGCGGCGCTCAGCCGTGGGATTTGACCGATGAGCAAATCGCATTTTTGACTGAAGACCATCTCCGTCATGTTCTCATGACAACAGTTGAAAATCCGGAAACAGCCGCGCGCTGGAACAACAAGCTGCAGGTTGTTGCGGAAGGGACAAGTTTAGGCATTCCAGCGAACAATAGCTCGGATCCGCGTCACGGTTCTGATGCCAGCTCCGAATTTAACGTTGGCGCAGGAACGGCTTCACGCGTATCATTCTGGCCTGAAACGCTTGGTCTTGCAGCGACATTTGACCCTGAAGTGACACGTCAATTTGGAGAAGTTGCCTCGAGGGAGTACAGGGCACTTGGCATGACAACAGCACTGTCACCGCAAATCGATATCGCAACTGACCCGCGCTGGTTCCGCTTCAGCGGCACGTTCGGTGAGGATTCACGTTTGTCTACGGATATGGCGCGCGCTTATGTGGACGGTTTCCAAACATCAGAAGGCGAGCAGGAACTAGAAGGTGGTTGGGGATTGGATAGTGTGAATGCTATGGTGAAGCATTGGCCTGGAGGAGGAAGCGGTGAGGGCGGAAGAGACGCACATTTTGCCTGCGGAAAGTATGCCGTTTATCCAGGAAACAATTTCGAAGAGCACTTGAAACCGTTCGTCGACGGAGCTTTTCAGCTGGAGGGTAAGACGAGTAAGGCTTCTGCAGTGATGCCATATTACACGATTTCGTTTGATCAAGATCAAGTAAACGGAGAGAACGTCGGCAACTCTTATAATTCCTATTTAATTACCGACTTACTGCGGGGGCAATATGGCTATGACGGCGTTGTTTGCACAGATTGGTTGATTACTGCTGATGAGCATAGTAGTAAAGATACATTTTTGACGGGTAAGTCATGGGGCGTTGAGCATCTGAGCGTTGCGGAGCGTCATTATAAGCTGTTGATGGCTGGTGTGGACCAGTTTGGCGGCAATAACGAAGTTGGCCATGTTCTAGAAGCTTACCAATTAGGGGTATCTGAACATGGAGAGGTTTATATGAAAAAACGGTTTGAACAATCAGCGGTTCGTCTGCTTCTAAATATGTTCCGACTTGGTCTCTTCGAAAATCCTTATCTCAAGTCTGAGGAAAGTGAGAAAATTGTCTGCAATCCAGATTTCGTGAAAGCAGGTTATGAAGCGCAGTTGAAGTCAATCGTCCTTCTGAAGAATAAGGGGCAGACGTTGCCGATTCAGCCAAAAAGCAAAGTATACATTCCGAAAAGGTATTTGCCCGCTGGGAAGAGCTGGTTTGGAATGCCAACACCGGAGAAACTGGAGCATCCAGTCAATCTTGACGTTGTGGCCCAATATTTCGATATTACTAATAATCCGGACGAAGCGGATTTCGGACTTGTGTTCATCCAAAGTCCGAAGTCATGGGTGGGGTACAACCAAGAGGATGCTGATAATGGAGGAAATGGTTATGTACCAATTAGCCTTCAATACAAGCCGTATACAGCTGAGCATGCCCGCGAACGGAGTATTGCTGGCGACCCTAGGGAAACCGATGTGCTAAACCGTTCCTATAAAGGTAAAACAGTTACAACGCACAATTCACACGACTTGGACATCGTGCTTGAAATGAAAGAAATGATGAAAGGAAAGCCGGTCGTCGTATCGATTTTACTGTCGAATCCAATGATTGTCGCAGAGTTCGAAGCGGAAGTTGATGCGATCGTAGCGAACTTTGGCGTTCAAGATCAGGCAATTATGGACGTTCTGTCGGGAGCTTACGAGCCATCAGCCCTATTGCCGATGCAAATGCCGGCGAATATGAGAACAGTTGAGCAGCAGCTAGAAGATGTCGCACATGATATGGAAAGCCACGTTGATTCTGAAGGCCATGTATATGACTTCGCTTTTGGACTCAATTGGAACGGTGTAATTGAAGATTCTCGTATAGCGAAGTACGGGAGAAACCAGTAACCCAATTTTCCGAAAATAAAATAATCAAAAAAGGAGACGGTAATGATGAGTAATACAACTTCTTACGTTAATCTAGTTTCTAAATTGAGCAAGGACGTGCAAGCTGTCCAAAAAAGAGGATTCGATTTTATCGTTAAACCAATTCCTGATTCTAATGCGATTGGTGAATTAGATCCTCGTGTTCTCCAAGTGACTTTACAAGCGGCAGAAAAAATGGCTGCGACGGAAAACCAGTCATTTGATCCGTCAGATACTCTCGGTTTTGTTCAGGGAATGCGCGCTATGATGGGATGGAACAATGACGACGTTACGAAGGGTAAAGTCGAAACCACTTATAAAACAATTGATGGAACGAATGGACCGATTCCACTGCGTATCTATACGCCTTCTAACGAAGGAATTCTGCCAGCGGTTGTCTTCTTTCACGGCGGAGGTTTCATAGGCGGCAGTGTGGATGTCGTGGAAAATCCATGTAAAGCATTGGCAGAAAAAGCAGGCGCCGTTGTGATTTCCGTTGATTACCGTTTAGCGCCTGAACATCCATATCCAGCAGGACTGACAGATTGTTTCGAATCCGTAACATGGGTGTATGAGCACGCTGAAGAAATTCGTGTGAACCCACAGCGAATTGCCGTATCTGGAGACAGTGCGGGTGGGAATTTAGCTACGGTGTGCGCGCTCATGGATATTGAAAAGGGAACAGAGATGATTAAGCTACAAGCGCTTATTTACCCAACAGTGAATATGGCCGGCGTCCAAACTGAAGATTTCAACTGGAGCCTCGACCAATATGAGATTCGTAACTATTCTGAGCTCATCATTCCAATGATTAAAGGGTTGGCTGAAAGCGGTGAGTTATTTTTCAGGCTTTACTTGCAAAGTAAAGCGGAAATTACTGATCCTCACGTTTCTCCGCTCCTTTCAGATCAATTAAGTAATATGCCGCAGACACTAATTGCAACTGCTGAATTTGATTATTTAAAAGTAGAGTGCGAAGCTTACGCGGCAAAACTTGCACGAAGCGGCGTACCTACGAAGCTTATTCAGTACAACGGTACAGACCATGCATTTATGGATAAAATTGGTTTGTATCCGCAAGCGGAAGATTTAATAAATGAAATTGCAAAAGAGGTTAAGCGAGTATTTGCTTAATTAGAAAGAGCTTGTTCAAAAATACGTTTTTTGAACAAGCTCTATATTTCAAGATGTATAAGGAACTTTGAATAGTTTTATGATAAAGATATCAACTGAATGAAAAAGAGAAGAGAAATCATGGAATTATGATTTCTCTTCTTTTTTATTTTTCCGTTGTTGATAGCAGCCAAAACATTGAGAAAAGGCGTTATCGCTACATTGTTCAGGATCTCGTTCGCATGGGTTAAAGCTAGGGTTAGCTAGCACCTCGTATGGTCTCATCATATCGTAATCTTCGTGTTCAAGAATATGACAGTGCCACGGGTAAGTTCCTGTAAATGGACCAAAGCGTGCGATAATCCGGGTCACTTCTCCGGGATTAGCACGAACAGTATCTTTCCATCCTCTCTCGTTTGGATCGGGTGGTATGGGCGGTCCGACTTTGAGGTCAGAACCATTTGGATCGCCAGTAAATACAGCACGATTCAAAATTTGAAAATTGACAAGGTGCAAATGAATCGGGTGAGTGTCTGGTGTCGTATTGTACAGCTCCCAAATCTCTATAGTTCCATTATACGGGGTTTCTGTAATAGGCTGATTCCACTCCATGTTATTTAATAATGGCATAGGGCGTCCAAAACTATCGATAGCTTCAAGTAAAGTGTTTTTTCGTGTGATTACAGCATCCTGGGGATTCAACTGTTCCAAGCAACTCAACTTCTCTGGAATTTTACTTTTGTCATGTTTGCAGTATGTTTGTTTGACGCGAAATTGCATAATCTGTCTCAGATCTTCAGAAGGACTTTCGCCGTCAGGGAACGGGGTTGGTGCGTCATTTGTTAAAATAATACTCTGACCATTATGGTTTGAAAAATCGACAATGACATCGGCACGTTCCGCAGGTGCAAGGATGATTTCGGATACTAGGACTGGTTTTTCCAAAAGTCCTCCATCCGTACCAATTTGGACAAAATTTTGCCCAGAGCTCAGCTTCATACGATAAAAACGAGAATTGGAGCCATTTAGGATGCGGAACCGGTATTTCCGCGGCTCAACCTCAAGATAAGGCCATACTTTTCCGTTGACTAAAATTGTGTTACCGAAAAATTCAGGGACCACTGACGGATTTGGTAATGTAGGATCGATTGGTGGAGGTGGCTGTGGGGCTGGAGGCGGCGTATTTCCTGGTTGGGATGGATAAAAGAGTTCACCATTGGCATAGAACGAACGATCTTGGATGACCAGCGGGATTTCAAAGTTTCCACTCGGAAGATTCAACTTCTTCTCTTCTTCATCTCTGAGAAGATAGAAGCCCGCAAGACCTGCATAAACGTTCAAACGAGTAATTCCAAGGGCGTGATCATGATACCAAAGTGTTGTAGGGCGTTGACAGTTTGGATAATAGTAGACTTCAGTCACGAATTTCGGCCCAACATTTTTAAAATCTCTTGTGAACCATGCATCAGGATATCCGTCACTTTCTGGACGAACACGGCCTCCATGTAAATGGACAACCGTCCTAACAGAAGGTATGGATGATTCCGCACCATGAACAGTTTGGTCGACAGGAAGCAGGTGTTCAAAGGGCAATTTATTTTTCCATTTTACAAGAATAGGGTGATTTCTTTCTGCTTCGAATGTAGGACCCGGGTACATACCGTTATAGCCCCAGACAGTAGTTGGCGGCAAATCCCGATGTAATTTTTGTTTGACTTGCTTCATTGTTACTTCATAGAATGGTACTCCATCATGGTTACCTTCTGCTTTTAAGACAGGAGGAATTGGTAATGCATCGACAAATTTTTTAAAAGACAATTCACTGCCTCCTTTTTAAATCATCAAATATTGTTTGTCATATATAATATGAATTTAATGTAGGTCGGTATAGACGAATTTCTAACAGGAAATGAATGAAATAGGCTGGAATTGTAAAAAAGCAATTTGTTTCAGAGGAAATTTCATTTAAATGAGTTATGGTAAACCGTACCCCGAATAAGTGATACGGTTTTTACCAACAGTTAAAAATCATAACAGTATAAAAATACATTAAGTTTTGTTTTCATTGAATCAAAATAAATTTCTTTTTCATTTATACGTTCAAAGTTTTGATTATCATAAAATCCATAGTTACATTTATTATCTGTATATAGATATAAAGATTTCACATTCGTACTTTTCATATAATTAGACAAATGATTCATTAGAGCCTTTCCAACCCCAAGACCTCTAGATTCCCCTGATACAATAAATAACTGTATACAACCTTGAAAATCATCTTCCTTTCCTTCTATAAGTTCTTTATATGTGTCTTCAACCTTTGAGGATTCTTTTATGAATTTTTTATTCTCTTTATTAGTCATGAATACTTTCAGCATGGTGTAGGCAAAACTTAAAGTATTATGAGCTTTCTTTAAACGTTTTTTGTCTTTTTTTGAATCCCCCAAAATAACACCAATAATTTTATTGTCTTTTTCTGCTACTTTGCTAAATGAGCTCCCTAAAATACAACTCTGTAGATAGATGTTTAATATGGAATCTAAAAATTTTTTATCCTCAATCATTTCATTGAAGCCAAATGCTTCACCAATCAAAGCTTTGACAGATTCATAATCTTCTTTAACTAGACTTCTGTATGTTACTGTATTCATGTTTCGAAACTCCCTTGTATATAAGTGAATTTTGTATTTTATTGCAAATATCTTATTATGATCATAAGGTCTCCCTTAAGAGGAGAGTCAATGATAATATAAGAAAAATATAAAGGAAGTGATTAGGGTGAAAAACTTATTTTCTATTGGGGAAGTTGCGAAAATAAAGGACATCACAATAAAAGCGTTACGATATTATCACAAAATGGGGATTCTTATTCCAAGATATATTGATGAAACAACAGGTTATAGGTATTATTCTATAGATCAATTTATTCATATAGATATTATAAAAAGCTGTAGAGAGTTAAGAACGAGTATAGTAGAGCTTCAAGAGATTTTTAAGGACTGTGATACTGATCAATTACTACAATTTTTACAATTAAAAAGATATGAAGCAGAAGAAAACATAAAGAAAATGCAAGAAGTAATCAAAACCATTGATAGCTTAAATATGAAGGTAGAGACTTCTAAGGATATATTAAATAGTGATGAGATATCTATTCAGTTCTTTGAACCGCGCTATGTAATTGTAGCACCATGTAAAGAAGTGGGAAGTTTACAAGAGCTACTTTACTATTCAGACTTAGAGAAAATCATTCAAGATAAAGAGGGGAAAATGTCAATGGAAAGAGGAATCATATATAACTTTAATTCAGAGGGGGATGCAGAACCAAAATATGTTTTTAGTAGATTTCAAGGGGATTCTAATATAGAAGCTGAACAAAATATAAAAATATTACCAAAGGGAAAGTATGTAACGTTATCTTATAGTAAAGAGAATGAAGAGGAACGTCGAAATAAAATCATTAAATATGTAAAAGAAAATAATTTAAAAGTTAAAAGTTTCATTGAAGTGGAGTTATTTAACGATTTCTTTAATACAGAATCTTATAGCTGTCAAATTCAAATGTTGATAGAAAATAATGAGCCAGTTGGATAAAAGATAAAGATCTCTTTCTTTTTAGAGGTGGTCGAGAGCATCTGGCCATGCATAGAAGCGGTCGGGGCGAAGGGATTTTGTCCGTTTTATTTATCATTAAACATTTATTCTCATATTTTTGCTCGTTCTTAGGATTATTAATAGCGAGAAATAAGATGATAGTTTTTTTGCAAAAGGTAAACTGTTAAAATACTAACAAAGTGTTTGGATGGATTAGAGGAGGGAGAGAGTTGCTTGTTTTTATAAAGGTGCTCTTATTTATTTCAATTCCTAGGTATGCCTTTTTTAGGATGTCTCGGAATTTTACGAAGGAGAAATCAGTCAAAATCAAATCAATAGATGTTTTTGCCTCCATGGTTATTTATTGTTTATTCATGCTTGGCTTTTTTCTAAATGGAGTGGCAGCGGGTGCTGGTGAGCAATTGCATATTTTTGAAAGGACTGGTGCTAAGAATAATGGATATGCTTCTCTTGCAAATGAATATATAGTTTCAGTAATTGTCTTAATAACATTGGGGATGATTAGCTTTTGGATCGTAAGCCTTAATTATGGGGATCTTCCTCCGCTTATTTATGTGGTATGCAGTACATTAATGATACTGAATATCATATTTGCGGTTGCCTATCTCACTCATACAGCCTTCTCAAATGATGGTGAAGAATATTCGGTTTTTCTTCTGCAAACTAGCTGTCTATCGTTGTTTGTTTTATATATCGCAAGCTTGAAAGATTCTCTGAACCATTTTCTTGCTAGTCAGCATGAAAAAGAGATTGAGTACAACAATAAATGTATGCTATTTCTCTTCCGGGTATGTAATAACTATCAACAGATGTCAAAACTATGGGCTATAAGCTTGTTTCCAGTTCTGATTATCATCCAACTAATTTTGGTTCTGTTTGGGCAACGACCAGATAGCTTTATTCGTGTGTTCCTTGAAACAAGTTCTTTCAACTATTCGAATATCCCTGCGCCAAAACCAGAGATAGTGGCGGGTGACGGGCATTATTTGTGTACGGTCTCTGCTAGAGGACATAAAAAATTGGTCAAGCCAGTTAGGGCAGGCATCAGAAGTGGAGAAAGAATCCCTGTGAACCGCCAGCTACTAATTGCTAATGCATTTGAGAACATTCTTGAACAATATGTTCCAAACTTCCATAAAGCCATCCGTAATTTTTATGACAGGTATGGCTACCCAATCAGCAGGCATATCAATTCAAAATGGTCTGCAGACATTATCTATCTTATCATGAAGCCTTTGGAATGGTTATTCCTTATTGTGTTGTATACAGTGGACAAAAAACCAGAAAACAGAATTCATAAGCAATATAGTGAGTTGAGGAAGTGAAATGACCAGAGATGGTTGCTATGGGACATTCA
The DNA here is from genome assembly GCF_000374965.1 of Bacillus sp. 95MFCvi2.1. Lineage (NCBI taxonomy): Bacteria > Bacillati > Bacillota > Bacilli > Caryophanales > Bacillaceae > Bacillus > Bacillus sp. 95MFCvi2.1. Next base: position 44,877 of record NZ_KB895712.1, read on the forward strand.
ATATTTATTCTGTTGTTTCATTTAATGATGGATTAATTCGATATAATAGGAGAGGAATGGGCTGGCATTACATAATAGGGGAACTATACATCGCCCTCAACTTAAGAGATTTTAATGCCATTAAATGCAAAAGAAACATCAACCAGATGGAGTGTAACGAAAGATGAAAAAAATTCTTGCTATATCTTTCCTATTTGTCAGTTTACTTGTAGGTGGTATCGTATTGGTTAATAGAAAAGAGACAGTGACTCAACCCTATATATCCAAAAAAGAAAAGAAGCCTAAGTTGAAGGAAACAAACAATTCTATTATGTTAGAAGATATCTTTCAATCTGGGCTAGAAAAATGGAAAATAGCAATCAACGACTCGGAAAACCGCACCAACCTAGATATTGACACGATCACGCAGCGTGTACATGTAGTAAATGCGCCAGGCATGACGGGAGATCACAAAGCAGTGCAGTTCGTTGTTCCGCATTCTCAAGGACAATTCCGCTCGGAAATTGCACAGCCATACGAAGAAGGGTTCCACGAACGTTGGTATACAGCACGGATTTATATCCCGCAGGATTGGGTGTTCGACAAGGGCAGTGGCGACGATATCGTCATGCAATGGCATGCTGTACTCGGCAGTGAGCGGGTGGATCGGGATTTTCCGGAATTGGCTATTGCAGTGAAAGGTGACAGATGGAGTATACAACGCGCATTCGGTCCTACTGCAAATATAGAGCGCGATTCTAAGACATTGGACGAACTGGTGCAAAAAGGAGTCTGGTCTTCTTGGGTAATTCATGCAAAGTGGTCATCAGAGAACGACGGATTGCTACAAATATGGAAGGATGGAAAAGTTGTATGGGAAGTGCAAGGTCCTAATGCCTATACTACACGTGCGCGTACGCCTTACCTCAAAACAGGGCTTTACCACCCACAGTGGAAACCGAAGTACGGTGAACCGAAACCTAGTCCGGTAAAAGAACGGAAGATTTTTATCGCTGATGTCAAGATTGGAAACGAACGGGCGACCTACCAGGATATGGTGACCAAAGATGATTTCTCAAAAACGGAAAAATAGACATCCAGAACAACTGAGTGATGCAGAAGATTTACGATTTTAACATAAACTTACTAATTTGATGAAGAGTATAATGATATAAAGAGTAAAACGGGTCAGTTCATGTTATGACCCGTTTTTACATGTATTCTGAATGAACACCATACCCATCAAGTTAAGAAAACAGATCAACTCATTTCTCTAAACTTGATAGCTATGTGTTGTAACCCCTAATAGGTGTATTAATAGGAAGTCCAACCGCCGTCTACCGCAATCACTTGTCCGTTTACGAAACTAGCCTCGTCTGAGCCTAAGAAGATAGCTAGCCTTGCAACTTCTTCTGGTTGTCCAACGCGTGGATTAATTGCCATACCTAATGCTTGGCGGCTTGCTCCAAATTCGCTCAAATGAGTCATTGAAGAAGCAATGTTTGTCATGACTGCTCCAGGAGCGATACCGTTACAACGGATGTTTTTGTTCGCATACATAAAGGCAGTGTTTTTTGTTAGGCCAACGACTGCATGTTTAGATGCTGTGTAAGCAGCACCAGCACGTGAGCCGTATAGTCCGCCTGCAGAAATGTTATTAACGATCGTACCATGTCCTTGTTCTAAGAATAGATTCACTGCAATCCGCATTGTTTTCATTACAGCTACTGTATTAACGGAGAAAACCTTCTCCCAGCGTTCGTCTGAAATTTCACCAACAGGCTCCATTCCGTCCATGATGCCTGCATTATTAACAAGAATATCTAATTTTCCATAAGCTTGTTTTGTTTCATTGAAAAGACGTTGTAGATCTTCATCGGAAGTAACGTTTGTTTGAACAGCAATGGCCTCTGCACCTGTAGCCTTAATTCCCTGTACTACATGTTGAGCCCCTTCTAAGTTTAAGTCTGATACAACGACCTTTGCGCCCTCTTTTGCATAACCTTCTGCGATTGCTTTCCCCATGCCTGACGCAGCACCAGTGACAATTGCTACTTTTCCTTTTAATCTCATTCGAAACGGCCCCCTTTGTCTGTTTATTCCGCATTAACGGGCAGTAAGACCTCCACCTCAAAATTCAGCGAAAGCAAAGAAGTTAGGTGGGGGATCAACTGCCCGTAAAAGCCCGATTGGTGCAGGCTGATAATCAGTGGGGAATGAAGCCCCCCCACTGATTAAAGTTTCACTTTATTGAACAGTTGTTCAATAAAAATTATAATCATATAAAAGAGCGCTTACAATGAGCAAAAAAACGATAAATGTTCAATAATTAACACATAGTTAGAAATGTGTTCAATAAGAGGTGAAAAAAGATGCGTACAGATATGCGGATTGTGAAAACAAAAGAGGCGTTACATAATGCATTGTTAGAATTACTAAATGAAAAAAATCTAGAAGTCATCTCAATCTCGGAAATTTGCAGAAAGGCAAAAATAAATCGTGGTACATTTTACTTGCATTATAAACAAGTAGAAGATTTATTCGAGGAATATTTTAAAGAAATTACAGCGGATTTGGTCCGTTCTTATCAAGAACCTTATCGCCACGTATCAGTATTGAAAACGAGTAAATTAGACCCGTCTACCATTCGGGTTTTTCATCATATCGAAAAATATAAGTCATTCTACAGAATTGTTTTTTCCAAAAAGGTTCCATTAATGTACTATTATTTATTATTTGAGGAAATAAAGCGTTTGTTACTTCAAGATCAAGAGGCTTTTCTTAAAGAAGGAGTTAATCATTCACTCTATTGTTCCTACCAAGCGAATGCGATTATTGGCATTATTATTGAATGGTATCAAAATGATTTTTCTTATAGTACAAGTTATTTAAATGATCAACTTGTGCAATTCTTAAATATGAGAGTAGACGAATAGTTCAATTTGATAGGAATTATAAAAGAGAGGATTATTATGATAAGGAGACAGAGAATAAGGATATTACCGAGGTTCATGTGGCGAAGCATCGGAACGGGTACCTAATTTCTTTAAGTACCAACCTTTGCTAACGAAATGCATATCATCGGTTTCTTTTTTTATAAAAGGCTGTTGGTTTTATAACTGAAAACATTTACAAGAACGTATGTTTGTGTATTGTGAGTTTAATGTTATAATTATATTAAATTAATTTAGAAAAGAGGGATTAAATTGAGTGAGGTAAAAAACATAATTAGTAATTTTAGTCATTATTCATCTTGGTTAAGCACTTTAGAAGAAATTGATGACACATTATGGTCTAAATCAATAGCCGAAGGTAAGTGGTCTGTAAGGGAGATAATAGTCCATATTATGAATTGGGATAATCATCTATTAAAAAAGGTCCTCCCATCTGTACAAAATGAAAAGGGAATGGAGTTTCCAAATTTTGATACACATAATAAAAAGGCATCAGACTATGCAAAATCAGGAATATCACAATCAAAACTTCTTGAAGAAGCAAAAGATACAAGGGAACTACTTATAAAAGAACTTAACGAATTTCCAATCGAAAAGTTAAACAAGTCATTAACTGCAAATGGTGTAACTCATTGTCCACATACTGGAGCACCTTACTCACTTATATATATTGTTAAGGAATTTACAGACCACGATAACCACCACAAAGGGCAAATTATACAATTCTTAAGGGAAAACAATTTGGATTAATTCAAGTTGTTTTTTTTGTCTTTTCTATGAGCGATTTCACGATGACCTTTTAAAGATTCTCGAAAGAAAGTTTCGTCGTTCACTATGATGCCTTGTAATTGATTAAAACCAAGAGTTCCTAATACGTTCAAGATTTTGTGTCTCCAATATATACGAAAACAGCCTTTATGAAAAATAAAAAAGAAGCAACGCAAAAACAAACGTTGCTTCTTTCTTGTATTAGTATTAAGCCGATTCTTTCTGAACTCTCTCAAGCAAACTAGCCAACACATGCGTACGATAGGATTCTAGTTTTTTACCTTCATAAGTACGGATACCTAATTTTTTTAGTTCCTTTACATACCAACCTTTGCTACCGAAATACATAGAATCGCTCCCCTTCAAATTTGTTTTTTTATGTGTTCTGATTGTTACTTGGAGGTACGGGAAATAGATGAAGGAAATGAATTTCGTGTGAAAATGGTTAACTTTGATGCAAAAGACATATATACTAAAGGTAGTATATAACGAGGTGGGCACGACGTGATTATAGAGAAGCACGAAATTCAAATTGACCAAATTACGAGCGGAAAGGTAAATATATTTACTTTCTACCGAAATAGAAAGCAAATTGACGATCCGTTTTTACAATTGCAAGAGCCATCGCTTACGGCCAACTACTATTTCCATTTTCATTTGGATGCAGAGAGCTTGAGTCTTCTGCAGGAAGAGTTTCCTAATGTATATCCGTACGACGGGAATGGAACCATTCACGACTGGACGGAAAAGATGAAAGATGAGCTAATGCGCCAAATTCAAACTGGAAAGTGGAACAGACGCGTGCGTATTGGTAACCGGATTCTAGATGTGGTATTTACGTGGTGTGATGAAGATATAGAATGAAAAAGAAGCGGATGACGCTTCTTTTTTTAGCGCTGGAATAAAACGAGCTTTCCTGCTGAAGATGTGCAGCGATGTGTGTGCTTATGCAATCCCTTTTCTTGTAAAATGGATGCTCCTTTTGATTTCGCTTCTGCTTCTGTTGCCGCCTCGAATGATTCGTCTAGCATTTTTGAACCATCTTTTTCAAAGACTGTTAGAACGTATACTCCCATGAAAATTCCCTCCAAAAATTAAAATCAGAATCTTATAACTATTTTGTCATAAAATGCTAGAATATGCAAAGAAATATGTGACATTGCGTGGTAAAATAGAGTGAAACTTTTATAGGATAAAGAAAGGATCGTTTATTTGTGAAACAAGTAAAGTTTATACATGCGGCAGATTTGCATTTGGATAGTCCGTTTAAAGGGATGGAAATGAATGTGCCGTCATCTGTTTGGGAAAGAATGAAGCAAAGTACGTTTCAGTCGTTTGAGCGTATTATCGATAAAGCAATTCAAGAGCGCGTTGATTTTGTATTACTAGCAGGAGATTTATATGATGCGGAAACGAGAAGTCTTAGGGCGCAAGTGTTTGTGAGGGAGCAGATGAAGCGCCTTTCGCAGTATGAGATTCCGGTTTATATCATTCATGGTAACCACGATCATTTAGGGGGAAGCTGGGCAGCAATTGAGTTTCCTGAAAATGTTCATGTGTTTGCAGAGCCATATGTAGAAGAAAAGCCGTTTTATAAAGATGATGAACTGCTTGCATCTATTTATGGGTTTAGTTATTTGCAGCAGGCTGTAACGGATAATATGACGGCGCAGTATGCAAAAATGAGCGATGCGCCTTTTCATATTGGCATGCTTCACGGGAGTGTGGAAGGCGATGCGGAACATAATCGCTATGCGCCGTTTCAAATTCGTGAGTTAAAAGAAAAGGGATTTGATTACTGGGCTCTTGGGCATATACATAAGCGAGAGATTTTAGCAGAGGAGCCATATATCATTTATCCAGGCAATATACAAGGACGCCACCGGAAGGAAACAGGAGAGAAGGGGGCGTATCTTGTTGAGATAACAGAGCAGGGAACGGTGTGCTCATTTTTCGGTGCGGCGGATGTAGTTTGGGAAGAGACGGAAATTAGCATTGATGAACTGCAAACAGTTGATGACCTTATGACAGCTTGTACGGAAGTGATGAATGAATGGCGTCAGGAAGAGGAAGGAACTCTTTTGACAATTGTATTCATCGGACAAGGGCCATTGTCTCCTTATTTACGTGATGAAAAACGTGTGGAAGAGATTTTTCATATTTTAGCAGCGGGAGAAGAACGAAGAGATTTTGTGTATGTGATGAAGTGGAAGAATGAGACGGTTTCATTTGCAGAAATCCAGCGATTAAAAGAGGAGAATCATTTTGTTGGTAGTGTATTGCAAGAATTGGAATCATTTACGAATATGGATGCGGTGCTCAGGACGATTTGGACATCTCCAGTTGCGCGTAATGTGATTGAAGCCTTTTCAGATGAGGAAAAAGCAGAGATTCAAAAGGAAGCGGAAAATATTATATTAGAGCAATTATTCCAGCAAGAGAGGGATAAAAAATGAAAATTGAAAAACTCCATATTTATGGTTATGGAAAATTAGAAAATGTGGAAATGGATCTTTCATTGCTGACGGTGTTGTACGGTGAAAATGAAGCAGGAAAATCAACGATTCGTTCGTTTATGAAGAGTATTTTGTTTGGGTTCCCAATGAGAGGACATAGGCGTTATGAGCCGAAAGAAGGCGGGAAGTACGGCGGCAGGGTGACTGTTATGACTGAGCAGTATGGGAGACTCCAAATCGAGCGCTTGCCGAAAACGGCTGCTGGGGAAGTAACAGTATACTTTGAAGATGGAAAAACAGCTGGAGAAGAAGTGTTACAGACTGTGCTGAGCGGGATGAATGAGAGCCTGTTTGATTCTGTCTTTTCGTTTGATATGCACGGTCTTCAAAATATTCATCATATTGGAGAAGCTGAAATCGGAAATTATTTATTTTCGGCGAGTGCAGTTGGGAGCGATGCCCTGCTGCAGTTAGATAAAAAGTTAGAAAAAGAAATGGAGCAGCGTTTTAAGCCAAATGGTCGTAAGCCTGAGATCAATGCGTCACTTCAAGAAATAAAGAAGCTCCAAGAAAAGCTTGGGGCGTGGCAAGGGAAGATTGGTACGTATGAAAAGTTAATGGGGCAGTTAAAAGAAAATGAAGGGCGTCTTGCTCATATTCGGAATGAAAAAGAGATGGCAGAAAAGCGTAAGCAAGACTATGAAGTATTGGCTGCATTGCAACCTCTTGTGATTGAAAAACATGCATATGAAAAAGTGCTAGAAGAACAGAAGAATCCGTTTCCTGTTCGAGGAGTAGAACGTTATGAAACGATAAAAGCAAAACTCGAGCCGCTCGGGGTGCAATTGGATTCCATCCAAAAAAGGATGGAAATGGTGCAAACGGAAGTGGATGGGGTAGAAGTACAAGAAGAGCTCTTGCAAAAGGATAGCTATGTAGAAGAACTTCGTATGCAGCATATGTCATATGAAAATGCACGTCAAGAAATGCGTGATATTACAGTAAGTATTGGAAATATGAAAGAAGAGATAGAAGAGCTTGAGCAGCAAATTGGTGCTACTTTTAAGAAAGAAAGTGTGCTTTCATTTGATACAAGCCTTGCAGCGAAAGAAATGATAACGCAAACGGTGCAAAGGGCGAGAGCATTAGAGACGCGGAAAGAGCAGCTAGATGAGCGCTTTAAAGTAGTGCAAGAGCAACTAGAAGAACAGGAAGAGAATGTAGGGCACATCCGAAAGCAGATGTTAGCGGATGAAGAGCGACAGGCGCTTGTAGAAAAGGAAAGATCGTTTCAAGATACAGTTTTTATGGGTACTGGCGTGGAACGAATGAAGCGTAAATATGAAGAAAGAATGAAAATCGCGCAGGAAAAGAAAAAGCGCTGGCAGACGATTTGTTTCCTTTTGTTAGCTATTAATACAGTGATTTTGCTGACAAGTATATTTCTAGATAATCGTGCGTTGTTATTTACAAGTGTTATCGTCTTTGTCCTAATTGTACTTGCACTTGTTTTGTATAAAGATACTTCTTCCGATGGTTTACAAGAAGAACTGCTCTCGCTGCAGCAAAGTGCAGGCGGAAGGCAAAATGAAGAGGCGCTATCCATTCGTTATCAATTAGAAAAAGATGAAGAAATTCGTAAATTATTTGAGCGAGAGTCTTATAAATTACAACAAATAGAACGAACCTATGATAAAGGTGTTTCTGCATATGAAGAATGGGAGCGAGATACGTTTCGTATGGGAGAGCAAGTCGATACATATAATGCGCGCTATTCTTTCCCGCACTTTTATACATATGCGCATATATTGCCAGCATTTGAACGCATTGAAAAGATGCAGCAGTTATATCGTGAAGTAGGAAAGCTGGCGGAGCGAAAAGGAATATTATATGAAATGATTTCGCAGTTTGAACATAAACTAGAAAACGTTATGGAAAATACAGATTTTGATCATCTTCATATGATCAGTAATCGTATTCAAAAGGAAAAAGAAAAGAAACAAAAGAGGGAGCAGCTTTTAGGGAAGCTAGCTGATTGGAAAGAAGAACAAGCACTATTACAGCATCAAGTAGAACAACTTACATTAGAAAGAGATGCGCTCTGGGAAATGGCAGCAGCTACTGATGAAGAAATGTTTTTAGAAGCTGGCAAGAGGGCAGAAAAGCATGAAGATGCAGAGAAGCAAGTAGAGCGGTTATCACCTCAAATTGACATGTTAGAAAAACGTTTAACAAGCTTATCATTAGCGGAACACTATCAAGTGGAAGGGTATGAAGGAAAGCTGAAACAAGAAGCGCTCTATATACAAGACTTCCTTTCACAAGAGAAGGAGTTGACCGAGCGTATTGCGGAGCACCGCGTAGATGTTGCGAACTTAGAAGAAGGTAGTACGTACGGTGATTTACTCCATGAATGGGAAATGAAAAAGTCCCAAGTGCGTGAGCAAGTGAAGAAGTGGGCGGCGTATGCAGCGGCAAAAACAGTGTTAACAAAAACAAAGCAATACTATCATGAAGTGCAGCTGCCGCGCATTTTACAAAAGGCCGAGGAGTATTTTGTATATTTAACAGGTGGTCAGTATAGTAAGATTTTTTCACCATCAGAAACAGAGCCGTTTATTGTAGAACGAAGTGATGGTATTCGTTTTTATAGCCATGAACTCAGTCAAGCGACAGCGGAACAGCTCTATTTATCATTGCGCTTTGCATTAGCGCGGACGTTTGAGCATGATTATCCATTTATTATTGATGACAGCTTTGTGCATTTTGATGCACTACGAACAAAACGAACAACCCAGTTAATAAAAGAAATTGCGAAGGATAGACAAGTGATTTTCTTTACATGCCATGCCCATCTATTATCATTCTTTGCGGAAAAACAGATTATAAAATTAACACGTGAGCATAAAGAAAATAAGGTATAATGTGCTATACTAAAAGTACTTAAGTTGGTGGAGGAATCAGGATGAAAAAGAAAATTGCAGAATATGAAGTTGGTGAACAAGTCGATATCTTCTTGTTAATTAAGACAGCGACAAAAGGTATCGCGAGTAATGGGAAGCCATTTTTAACAGTAATCTTACAAGACCAAACTGGAGATATTGAAGCGAAGCTATGGGATGTATCACCAGAAGTTGAGAAACAATATGTAGCAGAAACGATTGTTAAGGTAGCTGGAGATATTCAAAACTATAAAGGGCGCATTCAACTTCGTGTAAAGCAAATTCGCGTTGCAAATGCGAATGAAGTGACAGATATCTCAGACTTTGTAGAAAAAGCACCAGTGAAAAAAGAAGATATGGTAGAAAAGATTACACAGTACATATTTGAAATGAGAAACTCAAACATTCAGCGTCTCACAAGACACTTATTAAATAAGCATCAAAGTGAATTTTTAGATTATCCAGCAGCAACGAAAAATCACCATGAGTTTGTATCAGGGCTTGCTTATCACGTTGTATCGATGCTTGATTTAGCGAAAGCCATTGCTACGCTATACCCATCTTTAGATAAAGATTTACTGTATGCAGGTGTTATTTTACATGACCTTGGTAAAGTAATTGAATTGTCTGGTCCAATTTCAACAACGTATACATTAGAAGGAAATCTACTTGGCCACATTTCCATCATGGTAAACGAAATTGGAAAAGCAGCAGATGAGCTGAAAATCGAAGGAGAAGAAGTATTAATTCTTCAGCACATCGTCTTATCCCATCACGGGAAAGCGGAATGGGGTAGTCCAAAACCGCCATTAGTAAAAGAAGCGGAAATTCTGCATTACATTGATAATTTAGATGCGAAGATGAACATGATGGATCGTGCCCTTGGACGCACGAAACCAGGTGAATATACAGAACGTGTCTTTGCACTTGATAATCGTTCGTTTTATAAGCCTAAGTTCTAAAGCTGTTGTGGCAAGTGATTTCGATTTGTATTCAGAATCACTTGCCCACAATTTGCCCACGAGATTTTAAAAATTGATCATATTGGTTTACGGAAGATTCTTCTATGGACTTCGTTATATGTAGATAAACATTAGCCGTCATATCAATAGTAGAATGTCCTAACCGTTCTGAAACATATTTAAGGTTTGCTCCGCTTTGCAATAAATGCACAGCATGCGTATGCCTAAAACCATGTAGTGTGATATATCTGAAATTCCCTTTTTTACAAGCTTGTTGTAAAAATTTTAACGTGGAGGGATGTAACATGCAAGAATTATCTTCATGAGTAAATACAAAGTTATAATCTTGATAGTACTTTCCGGATTTCAAAATGTTTTTTGACTGCTCTAGTTTCATTGTCTTTAAATGTTGTAATGTAGAATCATCTAATGTAATTGTCCGGATGCTGCTTTTGTTTTTTGGAGGACCGAAAATTATAGGTTGATTCCTTTTGGTGGAAATCAGAGTTTTATTAATATGGAAATTCTTTTTCTCAAAATCGACATCATCCCATTGTAGAGCTAAGCATTCGCCAATTCGTAAGCCAGTTCTTGATAAAAACATAAATAATGAATAGTATTTAAATCCACCTTTTTCATTCAAAACATAATTTAAGAATGCATTTAATTCAGCAATGTCATAGCATTTTATTTCTTCTTTCTTATCTACTATATGACGTTCTTTCATTTGTATTTTATTTGTTGGATTTTTACTTAATATCTCAAGTTCATTCACTGCTGTATCGAGTGCATGATGCATAGTGACATTAATTGTTTCTACTGTTTTCTTACTAAGTTTGTTTAGAAGTTCATTAATAAACTTTTGATATTTCATTCGAGTTAGATCTTTCAGCTTCATATTACCGAATACGGGAAGGATATGTAGTCTTATGTTTTTTTCATACACTCCGTATGTTCTTGGAGAAACATTTCCTTTTTTGTAAAGTTCTAACCACTCGTACATGTAATCCTTAAACGTCATGTTACTATTGTTTATACTTACTCCATTAACTACTTTCTCTTCTATTTTAGCTGCAGCTAGTTGCGCTTCTTTCTTTGTTTTGAATCCTCCCTTTGATGTTTCTTTATATTTTCCCATTTCTTTATACCTAATCCGATACTCCCATTTATCATTTCTTTTTCTGAAGCTAGCCATCTCGTTCACTCCGTTTCTTTTTTTAGAACTAACGTTCGTCATTTGGGTGAAATAAAAGTCCAGCAAGGACTAAAGTGGGCAACCTATGGTTTTCTTATATTTTAATAATAATAATTCCTCAGAGATTCCTGCGTAACAAGATATCGCATCGATTGTTTTGAATTTCTTTATATATGCATACCAATCCTCATCAGGCATTAATAGTTCGACTGCAAATAAATTAGCTTGTCTTTCTAGTTTATCTACAGTCAAAAATGTATTTGTACGTAAAAATGGAGTGTTGATATGTTTATGCATTTTGCAGTGTCCTAATTCGTGAGCACAAGTAACAATTTGACTATGATCATCCAAGTTCTCGTTGATACAGATGTACTGGTTCTTTTTATGATATTTATAAAAACCCATAATACTTGGATGTAAATTTTGATAAAAAACATTAATGTTTAGTCGCTCAGCTATTTCAAATGGGTCTGTTGTTTTAAATTTATTTGCTAGTTCTAATGCTGTGTCTTTTTCGTAATAACCCAAAATAAAATCCCCTTCCTTTAACTCACTCTGATTTGTCTCTATATTTTTTAGGGATGTATTTTTTATTTACTTTTTGTGTATGTTTTACGATGTATTCCATCGCATCCATTAGTGAGTCTAGAGCTTCTTCAGAAAGAGGTTCACCAGAAAACATTAATCCGTCAGCATTTGTTAGGTCTTTACGTATTTCTTCCATTCTTTTTCCGATATCTTTTCTATCTTTTTCAGTAAAACCTTCTGCATCTTTAGTGATATTATCTGTTTTGTTATTTCTTCCTAATAGAAAATCTATCGAAACATCAAAATAGTCAGCTACCTTTTGTACCTTATCAATAGAAGGTTGTCTTTCCTTCCATCTGTATAAAGAATTTTTACCAAATCCCATCTCTTCCTCTAATCTAGAAATTGATATGTCTTTCTTTTGACAAAGCTGTTTAATCACATCAACAATAGTCACGAAAACCCATCCTTCTAATGCCGCGAAAAAAGTTTTAGACAATATGATAGAAAGTGGTTGACGTATCTATCATATTGACGTATACTTTGTTTCGTAAGCTACTTATTTAGCTTTTAAAACGCTACTAAATAAAAGCCACAGATCACGTTCCCCAACGTATAAAGGCTATTAATGTAGGTTTATTTAGCTATGACTATATACTATCATATTGACTAAAAATGAGTCAATAAAAAGCTGAAAATTTAGCTAAAAAGATAAAAAGGAGTTGAGTGTATGGATAATATGTTCGGTAAAAAGGTCAAAACTTGGCTGATTATCAACGATATGAAGCAAAAAGAATTAGCAGAAATGCTAGAGATTTCTAACGCTTATCTATCCGATATTCTTTTAGGTAAAAGAAAAGGAAAGAAAGTAAGGGAAAAAATCACTAAAATCTTAGAAATCAAGGAGGCTTCATAATGACAGCGACAGTACAAGTCATTGTTGATGATAGCTACTTACAAAAAGAGGTTACTCGTCAAGTCAATGAACGTTTAGTGGATATGGGAATTGGAACTTGGTGGGATATGAAAAGACTTCAATATGAGACAAGCAGAAGTTATGACTGGTTGATGGAGTATGTGGTTTGTGATCCTCGGATACAAGAATTTGCTAAGCAAAAAAATAATCGTTGGTTATTTAAAGCGAAAGAAATGAAGGAATTTCTGAACAAATTTTACGATGAACTATAAGGAGAATACAAAATGACAGATCAGTTAGCAATTGTACAAGAACAACCATTACATAGTGAATTGGTATTCGAAAACAATGGTGAGGTAATAACAGATAGTTTAATGATTGCTGAAGTGTTTGAGAAAACTCATGACAATGTATTAAAAGATATCCGTAAACAAATTGAATATGCAGGAGAAGAATTTTCGCTCGTTAATTTTCACGAGTCAAAATATTGTAATCGTGGGAAAGAATATCCTAAGTACGACCTAACAGAAGAAGCATTTACATTGGTTGCTATGAGTTATAACACAAAAGAAGCGGTACAAATGAAAATTAAGTTCATCCAAGAGTTCAAACGAATGAAGGAATATGTTCAAAACAAACCTAAAGCGATGAACGCAAAAGAAAGCATTTTAGCAAATATGAAATTAACCATTGAATTAAATGAAGAAGTTGTTGATCTAAAAAGAGACGTGGAGCAGATAAAGAAAGACATAAACGAACGTATCACCCTTGATTATGGACAACAACGAGTGTTAAACAATGCTGTGAAAAAACGAGTATATAAGCTATGGAATGAAAACAAAGTAGATAAAGAAGTATATAACACTACAAGAAAAGTATATTCCGCTCTATGGAAAAACTTAAAAGATGCGTATCAAGTCAATGCCTATCCTAATATTCTTCAAAAAGATTTTGATGAAGCGATAAGCTTTATCGAAGGATGGAGACCATTATTTAACGGAAACAAAACAGCGTAGGAGGAAGCAAAATGCGAGAACTAAAGTATTTAGTAATTCACTATCAAGGATATGGTGCGAATAACATTTTTGAATTCGAAACAAAAGGAGAAGCTAAGGAGAAAATCATCGAGTTAGTCGAAAATGGTGAACGTCCTAGTTCCATAAGAATGACAAAAGAGATTCCAACAAATATTAAAGTAAAAGTTGATGTGGATTTTTGAGTCTTTGAGTGAATCGAACAAACTATTAAATTAGGAGGAATAAAACATGATTGATTTAAACTCATTCGCAGATGGAGCATTGGCGGAACGATTTCATCAAGAATTTGAGCGTGTAATGGAAAATATGGCAGATTTAAATACCGATCCCAAAAAGGTAAGAAAGATTGTTTTAACACTTTCCTTTGCTGGAGATAACAAACGTGATGTTTGGGCATGTAAAGTTCAAGCTGCTTCAAAGTTAGCGCCAACGGAAGAAGTAGAATCTAAGATTTTACTAGACATGGATCAGGAAGGGAATTTAGTAGGTCAAGAATTAGCATCCGGCATTAAAGGTCAATTTTATATGGACTTAGAAGGTGATGTTAAAACTGATACTGGTAAGAAAGTAGAAGAAGTACAGCAAATCGAAGAATCGTCCGAAAAACAAACTATCGTTTTGGATTTACAAAGAAAATCAAATTAATAAAGGGGAAATGAAAAAATGACTATGACAAGAGATGCAATTGAAAAAGTATTAGAGATTGGAACAGTTGAAACACATGAAATTGGTAAAGAAACATTTTCAACACAGCCTTTATATCTTGTGAAAGAGCCAACAGCAAGTGAAATTGTAGTACGAAGTTTATCTGGTTTAGTAGATTACGTGAAATCAGAATTTGATACTAACCAAGCTTTAATGCTTCATATTGAAAATCCAACGACAGTAAGTTGCTTTACAGAAGTGAACGGCAATTACAAGAGAAGTGTGCTAGTGAAAGCCGAAGCATCTATTCCGCATTTTAGATTTAGCACTTTCCATGATAGAGAAGAATTTAATATCAATTTACAGTCAGGTTTTGTTCAAAATGAAGATCGTGACATCGTACTAAAAGTGGTCGGAACTGTTGTAGAAGAGTCAGTGAAAGAGATTGGTGATGATGGAGTATCGCAAGCGGTAACTGCAAAAATGGGTGTTGCCAGTAGAGGGAATGTAAAAGTACCAAATCCAGTCGTATTACGTCCGTATAGAACATTTGTTGAGGTAGAGCAACCAGAAAGTAAATTTGTTTTCCGTATGAGGGAGGGTTCACGTTGTGGATTATTTGAAGCTGATGGTGGTGCTTGGAAGTTAGAAGCGATGAAAAACATTAAAACTTATTTAATAAACACATTACAAGAAGAATTTAAGTCTAAAAAGGTGTTTATTTTAGCATGATGGATATTTCATTAGTAGAAAATACAACGAATGTTTGTCTCTTTGGTTTAGGATTTGCGGTATTCATGTATGGAATATATAAAGGCGGCACTTTCATTGAGCGAAAGTTTGATGAAAGTGATCGCTTGGAAAGAGAGGGTATGCAAAATGGGAATAGAGAACAGAGTCTTACCTCATCGCATCGAAAAAGCAAAAGCGCTTGAAAATGAGCGGAAAGAATTAATACATTTGCAACAATTATTATTTAAACAAATGGATAGAGCGAATAGAAGCAGTGAAAAAGCAGTATATTTTGAGACGTGTGAATTACGTAAGAAATACATAGAAAAAGAAAGAGAGATTGAAAAACAATTATCTTCTATGTATATGGAAAAGTTGCAAGATGAACGCACAACCGAAAAAGAAAAGGTTATAGAAGTAGCACAACGTTTGGAAGATGTCGAGGGAAGACTAGCAGTAGTTGAAAAGATTAGAAGAAATGCATAAAAAAGAACCCGCTGCAACGGGTCCGAAAATAAAAAAACATTTTACTTAGTTAGTATAGCACTAGCTAAACGGTTTGAGAACTTGTGAGGTAGATCGTATGGGGATTTTTCGTGTTAAGAAAGATAATAATTATTCTGTTATCAATAATACTGGTTTAAAAGACGATAGGCTTTCTTGGAAGGCAAAAGGAATTTTAGCGTATGCACTTACCCTACCAGATGATTGGACCTTTCATATAAGTGAATTATCTCAGCATGCTAAAGATGGAGAAGATTCTCTAAGAACAGGAATTAATGAGTTGAAAAAATTAGGTTATGTAAAAAGATATCCTGTTCGTGATAAAAAAACAAAAAAGATTACTAGTTGGGAAACTGAAATTTACGAAACCCCACATAGGGAAAATCCACTTGTGGAAAAGCCACATATGGAAAACCTAGAAGTGGAAAAGCCACTTGTGGAAAATCCGACACTACTAAGTACTAATAAACAAAGTACTAAAGAACTAAATACTAATTTACTAAATACTAATTTACTAAATACTAATCATCATGATGATAATGCGAATATCAAATCTCAAAAATTAATTGATGAAGAATTTAAAACAAGCTATAACTTTCTGTTAAAAAACGGTATTGCATTAAGTGAAATTGCTATTACAGAGTTAGGTGAATTTTGTAATACATTAGGAAGCGAATTAATCATAGAAGCAGTGAACCGATCTATTGATGAAAATGTACCCAAGTGGAGATATGTACGTGGGATTCTCATGAACTGGGAAAAGAAGAAAGTGAAAACAATGGAGGATGTTTCTATATTGGATTCACAATTTGAAATTAGTAAGCAAAATAAAAAAAATACCGGTGTAGGTTATGGAAAAAGGAAAGAAGTAGTTCCAGATTGGTTACGACAACAAGAGAATGAAAATCCTGAACAACAGTTTCAAGAAGATATAGATGAACAGCGTAAAAGGTTAGAAGCTGAATTAAAAAAATATAAATGATTATAGAGGATGTTAATGGGAAAGCGGAGATAGTTGAACAGATTTGAAAAAACGCATAAAAAAAAGCCCCTAAGGGTTAGAGCATCAAAGAAAGTGTTAACATTTGTAAGTATATCACGAAAATAACAAAATTGACCAAATGAATATAAAAATTAATATAAATTGTAGGAGATGTTTATATGTTTGATCCATTTAATGTTGGCGAATGGTGTGACATTTGCGGAGATGCAATTAAACCTTCTGAAATGAAAACTATGTACATTGAAGGGTGCGAAAAAACACTTTGTAAAAGCTGTAATGGTGAAATGGAGCAGAAAGTCAAAGTTATAAGTGTACATGTATTACAAGATGCAATGAAAGAACTAATTAATAGATTCGGTAAAAATAAAGTACGACTGTTTGATCTAGCTACAGCAGAAAGATTTGTGAAAGAAAATAATATCTCTTTAAATATAGAAAAGCGTGGAGGGAAATTTAATCAAGAACGTTTAGGTGAGTATATTTCCTTATCTACTATTGAATTATTAACATTAATTACATTTTTAAAAAGAAAGATTAATAGTCACTTATGGATGAATGCAGTTATAGGTGCAATTTTAGAGAAAAACATAACAGTTACACTGTCACCAGTAGGTGATAAATATGACTGAACAAATAACAACAGATCATGCTTTTATTTATGATCCACTTGATACATATTTGGTGGATTTTGTTTCAGAGTTCGGATTCAACTTGGATTATTGTAAGGCGAAAACAAGGGAAGAAGCTGGGTTACTAATACGAAACCGTTATAGAAATCATAAAGATTTTCAAATTCGTAGTATAGAAGTTTCAAATAGATCGTTAGATGAAATTAAATCTTTAGATTAAAAAGGGGCAAATACACGATGAAAACAAAAATTGATAAAAGAACTGTTGTTGGGCGTTGGGTAGTTTGTGAGATGAAAGATACAAAAATGATTACAAAAGTAGAAAGATTTATTAACGACACTATTAACGACAAAATTGAATTATGGGGACGTTGGCATAGTGAGGGCTCGATAAAAGGTGAGTATGGTTGTAATCATATTGAAAAGTGTCGTTATGCAACAGTGGAAGAAATTAATGATGAGGATTGCAGACAATCATTTATCTCCAAAGGTAGAAAGCCGTGGGAATTTCATAAAGGTGATGTAGTAAGTGATGATGTGTATGCATTAACGGTTATGAATCAAAAAGATAACCTTGTAACAGTAGCCATTATTAATTCTAATCGAATGTATCAAGTAGTAGCTAAATCTTTAGAACCAATATTCTTTAAAGAAGATAGAACAGTTTAAATAAGCTGCATCTTAATCATCCTTAATATTCTGTTTATAAAAGAGTGACAGATGACAAAGTAAGTTATCTGTTGCTCTAAAAAGTTAAAGGAGCGGAAAAATGTTAGAACTACACAAAATCACAGAACAAGAGTTACAAATGGAATTTGATTTAAAGGATTTATTTTTGATGCAAGAGGGTTTAGATAAACGTATAAATTACCGTGGTCAAGATCGTATTGAATTAAAATTCTTTGCTTTAAATGTAGAGATAAATGAAGCTTGGAATGAAACAAAATCTTTTAAATTTTGGAGTACAAGTTTTAAATCACCAGATATGGAAGATTTATTAGAAGAATTAGTTGATGGGTTGCATTTTCTTTTATCTATTGTATTAGATATCAATGAATCTACAAGAAGTCAGAATGTAAAAGGTTGCTTTAAATATGCAAAAATGTATAGCAAAAATATATATAGCATTAATAGATTGTTTGAAATGTATAGTAAAGAAACATTAAAAGCTAAAAAGAAATGGATTGTATATAGAATCTTTCCGTTAGCAGAATTAAGAAAGATGTTTGGTGTTTTTTTCCGTATTTGCTACTTATACGGATTTACATACAAAAACATTGTACAAGCATATAAAGAAAAAAATAAAGTGAATTTTATCCGTCAAGAAATGGAATATTGATATCAAATTTGAATTTTGTACAGAAAGGTGTGGAAATATGGACACGAAAAAGAAACTAGAAAATATTATCTGGCATATCAAGATGAACAGAACTGTGTTAGGCGATGAAACAACATTAAATCATGTGTTACAAGCGTTAGAAAACATGTTAGATGCATATGAAGATGTTAATGCAGCTAAAATCAACGAAATTAGGAAGTTAGTAAATAGTTACGAAAATATGTAGTTAAATACACTATTAATATTGCTAGCATTTACACTAGCATTCCTAATAACACTAGCAATATTAATATTATAAAAGTTAATGATATCATTTTTGTTAAAGAAGGGAATAACACTATGGAAACAAAGACTTTTGTAGCAACTGCATATTATGAAAATGATGAGGTAGATGTGGTATATGCAGGGGGGAATTATGAAGAAGCTTTAAAAAAACTTGATGAAGAACATAAAAAATCTTCCTTCATAGGTGGATACCTTGGGATTTGGGAAAACGATGAAAAAGTGAATGGTTACACGGTAGAATTTCAAAATAAAAAGGAAATAATCTAGTAGAAAGAGAGGTGCTTATTATGGGGTATAGTGGTACTCATGGTGCGGCGTTTGAGAATCTAATTAATTTTTCTAATGATATGTATCGAAATAACAAAATTGCATTGATTACTAAACGTGCAACACCAGTAGTTGTTACAAAAAAATATAAAGATGGAAGAATAAAAGAGGGTTATTTTGAAAAGAAATCAACAGTTGATTATGACGGTATATATAAAGGGCGTTTAGTTGCATTTGAAGCAAAAGCAACTATAAACAAAACTAGTTTTGCTTTAAGTAATATTTCACCACATCAATATGAATACTTGAAAATGGCTGAAGAGATGGGAGCAATTTGTTTCTTTTTAATTGAATTTAGTATAGAACATTCTATATTTCTAGTTTCTTTTTCCTTAATTAAAGAATATGTAACTGCAGCAAATGAAGGCGGTAGAAAATCAATTCCTCGTTCCGTATTTGATGAAAGATCATATCTAATAAAACCAACAAACCGTGCCTTAGTAGATTATTTATATTATGTAGATAAATTAGAATGGTCCACAATATAACATGAATAAAAAAGGTGTTCGACTTCAAATTATCAATTTACAGGATCAACATTGTAGAGCATGTGAACATAGATATGATCGTGATATGGAATATTGTTGGACAAAATGCGAAATAGGAATGAGATTGAATGAACTTGGAATTGTACTTGGAGGAAAAAAGGGAACAGATAAAAAGAAAATCAGAACCAAAGAAGATTGGGATAATATTTGTAAAAAAGCCGTAGCAATGAGAGCGAAGGGGTTAACATATGTAAGAATTGCAGAGATATTTAACGTTAAAGAACCGTGTCAAATTCGACTGCAGTTACAGAAAAGAGGATTACACAAATAATTTCATATACCAAAATTAAATTAGAAATGAAAAAATATAAAAGAATAGTCCACATTTGAGGGCGTTGATTATGTAAAGGAAAGCACTTTTCCTATATATAACCAACGTCCTTTTTATATAGGAGGATATTGCACATGAAGGATTTAATCAAACAATATAACAAAACATTATATCAATTAGAAAAGGCAAAAGAGACAGCAACAGAATCAGATTTAAAAGTTATTGGTGGAATGATTCGTGATATCCGATATGCGTTGAATTGGATGCGTACAGCAAAGCAACCAGATAATAAAAGAGGTATTGAACGTAGGGCAGCATATCAAAGAACTACAACAGTTGATACGCTTTTAATGCAAAGATATTTCCGCAGCACAGAAACTATATATGAATGGGATATGGAAGCAAAAGAGAGCGTTATTTCAGAATGGGATCGTATTAAATTAGAAGATGCTCTATCAACGTTAACTGAAAATGAAAAAGAAGTATATATGATGTATAAGGGAAACTGCTTATCTATGGATAAAATTTCCAAAATAATGAAGGTATCAAAAGGAACAATCCAAACAATTTTACAAAGAGCAGATCAAAAGATAACAAAACAAATAAAAGAAAGTCTTTTTTGCATGGGCGGATAAGGCTTTTTATTTTTGAAATCAGTTATTTTTGTCTTACGTTTGCCACCTATATATGAAAGCCGTAACCAGTACCTGTTATATGGAATGCTGATTGGACGAAACTTTGTTGTATTCACTTAATAGGTAAATTTTTTTTCAGTACTAAGACATGCAATGAGAAGTTGCGAACCTCATTGTATTGCTATTCATGATTTCCAAAAGTCATAAGAACAAGATTTAAAATCTCATTAATCTAAACGGTTTATAGAAGAGCTTCTGCTTTTCTTTGAATCAATACGCCTACCATTTGTGTTGATTCAAAGAAGAATAGAAAGGGTGAGGGGATGGCTTATCTATTAATTTTTATTTGTGGAGTAATAGTTTCCTTTTTAATTATGATTGAACTTGTTAAAGCAAAAGAATCAAAGGAATTAGATTATGATATTGATGAGTCAGTAAAAAAGGAAATGGAGCAGCTGAAAATAATGAAAGAAAGTAAAGAGCGTTAAAGTTTATTTACTAATAACATGAATGACAAGAGTTTATAATTTATTAATTGTGTATATAAGTATAGGTTGTTTGGTAAAAAGGAATTATATTGAGGAAGAGTATGATTATAATTTCTAGGTGATGTAAGTACGAGATAGGATGGAATTTAGATTCTGTAATTGACCTTTTTAAATAAATAATGGAAAATATAGAGGGATTTTTTAGTTTTTCATTAATTAAAACTATAATTAATCTAAATTATCTAAGTAAGGGTGTAATTAAGATGTTAAAGTTAAAAGACTCTGATATTAGAAATGTTTTATTAAGTAACCTAGACAAACAATATAAGGATGAAGAAGATACAAAAGTAGTAAATGAAATGGGGGTTCTTCATGGTCAATCTAGAGTAGATGTTGCTGTAATTAATGGTATTTTGCATGGATATGAAATTAAAAGTGAAAGTGACAATTTGGAACGTCTTCCTTCTCAGATGAATGATTATAATAAAGTGTTTGATAGGATGACAATTGTAGTACAGAGAAAGTATTTAGATGAAGTTAGAAAGCTTATACCAAAGTGGTGGGGGATTATGTTGGTCACTCGTTACAAAGGGGAACTACATTTGCGAGAAATTAGAAAAGGACGAGTAAATAAAAGTGTAGATCCCTTTTCTTTGAGTCATCTGCTTTGGCGGGGAGAGGCAATTGATATTTTAAAAGAAAAAGGCTTACAAAAGGGATACTTAAGTAAGCCAAGGCATGATCTTTATGAAAAAATCTGCAATTCATTACCTTTAGATGAATTACAAACTATTGTCAACCAACGGTTAAAGATGCGTGGAAATTGGAGAGCTCATTAATAATAAGTGTTAAATGGTGATTTGTTCCAATGGTTCTCCAAGTTTCTGCATTGCCGGTTCCTGTCTCATTATGGGCGCAATTATAGATGTATTGATCACCGTAAGAATATTCTTTTCCTGAATATTTTGGATGAGAAATAACACGTTGAGAAAGACCTCGTGTTTGTTGCCATTTTCCATATTTGGCATTAGTAACTGAAAAACCTCTAAAAATAAGATATTCATTGTCAGCAGTATAACGAATATTTGCAGACATTCTCATGAAACGAGGATCGATTTTTGCATACTCGGGATTGGATATAATATAATCACCAAATGCTGGGTATCTTGGGAGTTTTGTATCAAATAATTTTTGGTAAATAGTCCATTCAGTTCTTGGTATACTTCCGTCTGTACCAGAAGCAAATTCAGAAAGATTTTCGGGGAAAGCTGTAGCTATGAAAGTTAATGTTCGCCATCTTTCTACGTAAGGTAAGGAAAGTATTGATCCTACAACAAACTTTGTAATTCTACCTGCAGGAGTCTTAGAATCAATATATTTATAATCTATAACTATGTCAACTTCTTCAGGAGGGCATTCAAATTCATGAAGAAATTTTGCAATGATAGGTTCTAGATCATCCAGGTCTTCCTCATTAATTCGTATAGCATAGCCAGTGTTAAAGTTCTTAATAATAGAATGAACAGCCTTTTGATAGTTAGTCCCGCGTTCCTTGCTAGTAACAGGAATTGCTTGTATATTTTCCTGTGAGAGTGATTGGAAAATATATTCTAAAGGATGAAGTTCATTCGCCATTATTTCATCATCATCTAAACAAATTTGTGCTGCATCAATAAATATGACATTTGGATTATTCCAAGAATCTTTTAGTTGTGCAGTAAAGTTTTTTAAATGTTCATCAATAGATTTTTTTGGACAGTCATTTTCAAAATCCCAATCAATAGGTGGAATTTCAATGATTGGCGTCATATTATTTTTTAGTTGAGAATCTAATTCTAGTAAAGCTGTTTGTTCACCCCTTTTCCATCTAATAATTGGTACATAATGTTCGTGATTAAACATAATGTTATTTCCTCCTATTAATATATTTAATGATTTATTATTTCTTTAAAAATTGAAAAAAACCTCTAAAATTGTAAAAAAATACATTTATTTACCAATTTAATTTGTAATTAAGAGGAATAATAAGATTTATGAAGTTGTTAAGAGGAATTAACAAGAGCCGTTATCAATTATGATAGCGGCTTTAAATATGTATAAAGCTTAGAGTGAGGTAATTGAAATGGAAAAAGAAAAACTTATAAATTTAATAAAAACTAATAAACTTATAAAATTTTATAAATCTAAAGAGTGGGGACAGTTAAGACTCAAAGCTTTGCAGCGAGATAACTATGAATGCTGTATGTGTAGAGATAAAGGTAAGTATCGTAAAGCTGATTGCGTTCATCATATTAAAGAAGTGAAAGAGTATCCAGAATTAGCATTAACTTTTGATAACCTTATGTCTCTTTGTAATACATGTCATAACGAAGTACATGATCGTTTAAAGGTACAAGATAGGTTACCTGCATTTGTGAATGAAGAGAGATGGTAAGTCATGATTATAAATGATAATGGTCGTGAGTATGATACAGACTATCTTGAAAGAGTAGTACTGAAAGAACCAGAGGAACGAACGAGTGTAGAGCGAGACATCTTTAATGCAGGTGCTCGCTTTATTTATTATAGGTACACACAAATCAGAGACATTATTAATCGTAATAGATGCAATAATTTAACGATTAATAAAGTAAAAGAACTATTAGATATTGATAGAGTTCAAATGTTCTTACCAATAACAGAAGAAGAAATACATTATATTATTTCTTTTGTTGAACAAAACATTCAAATAAGATAACTCCCCCCCCTAAAAAAAAAACAAATTTTTTTCGGGGGAACGTGCAACGGGAGGGGGACGTCGGAAAAAATATTTTTTGATTTTCTCACGTGAGGGGGAGGGGTGCACACAAAATACAGGGTGCATCCTTTTTAAATTCGTTTAAAACCGCCTCAAATTCGATGTATGGAAAGAGGTGGTGAATATGGATGAATAATAATGCGACACCTCAAGAAGCCGCTCACAGTGACTATTTAAGCGGTATGAAGTATAAGGA